>JAUXCD010000066.1 GCA_030619085.1 Candidatus Zixiibacteriota bacterium | reverse complement strand
TGTCGGGCTGTGGATAAACGAATCCTGGGAGGTTGAAAAGATAGCGTGAGTCCGAAAGTACCTTGCAGCACCTGATTGCTGAAATTCTGTGGTTGGCGTGCGTCCCCGTGCACCAACATTGAATACGACAATTACGGCAGAGTAGGCTAATCCCACCCGTTCGGGTGGGATACTTGTATATTTTAATCTGTTTAGAGCCGTAAGAGCGGCGAAGCCGAAAAGCGGGCGACGCCCGTTAATGGGACAGAAGGTACTCGTGAATTGACTTGGCGGCTTGTCGTCCGGCACCCATCGCCAGAATAACCGTGGCGGCGCCGGTGACGACATCGCCACCCGCCCAGATCCTCTCTCGCGAGGTCCGCCCATTCGCTTCATCGGCCACGATATTCCCCTTCTTCCCCGCCTCCAGACCGGGGGTGGTCGAAAGGATTAGCGGGTTGGGGCTGTTACCTATCGCGCACACCGCGCCGTCTACCTGGAACCTGAATTCTGAGCCTTTGATAGGCACCGGGCGTCTTCGGCCGGATGCATCCGGTTCGCCCAGTTCCATGCGAAGGCACTCGATCTCTCTGACCCAGCCGTTTTCATCGCCGATATATTTCAGCGGTAGAGTCAGAAACTCGAAAATAACGCCTTCCTCTTCGGCGTTTT
Source organism: Candidatus Zixiibacteriota bacterium (assembly GCA_030619085.1). Lineage (GTDB taxonomy): Bacteria > Zixibacteria > MSB-5A5 > GN15 > FEB-12 > JAUXCD01. The sequence goes on along the minus strand of JAUXCD010000066.1, from coordinate 11,817 downwards.
CGACCTCTTCCAGACGCGCAGGAAGTTCATCGCGGGAACGCCGATAGATGATGCGGGTTTCGGCGCCGAGACGCAAGGCCGTGCGGGCGCAATCCATGGCGACATTGCCGCCGCCGATGACGGCCATTTGCCTGTGATTCTTGATGGGTGTGTCAAATTCCGGGAAGAGATACCCCTTCATCAGGTTCATCCGGGTGAGGTACTCGTTGGCGGAATAGACGCCGTTAAGGTTCTCGCCGGGAATATCCATAAACCACGGCAGACCGGCGCCGGTCCCCACGAAGATGGCATCGTATTCTTTCAGCAGACTGTCAACCGTGCGGGTTTTGCCCACGACAAAATCGGTGACCAGTTCCACCCCCAGCTTGCCCAGATAGTCAACCTCGCGACCGACAATCGCCTTGGGCAGACGGAATTCGGGAATACCATAAGTGAGCACGCCGCCCATCTTGTGCAACGCTTCGAATATCGTGACCTCGTGCCCGAGCTGAATCAAGTCCCCGGCCACGGTGAGTCCGGCCGGACCGCCTCCGACCACGGCCACTTTTTTGCCTGTTTTCTTTTTCCGTTTCAGCAGTTTGAGTTTACCCTGTCTCGCTTCCCAGTCGGCCAGGAATCGTTCCAGACGGCCAATTGCTATCTGCCCCTTCTTTTTGCTCAGAACACAGGTCTCTTCGCACTGTTCTTCCTGGGGACAGACGCGGCCGCAGATGGCGGGCAGACAGTTTTTTTCTTTGAGTATCTTAACGCCGTCCTCGAACCGTCGTTCGGCAATACATTTGATGAACCCGGGGATATCAATCTCGACCGGGCAGTTGTCGACACATTTCGGTTTCGGGCACTGGATACACCGGTCAGCTTCCTCGACAGCCGATTCCACCTGGTAGCCCAGGGCGACTTCATAGAAATTGTGGCTGCGTATTTTCGGTGGCTGCTTGGGCATGCTCCGCCGGTTTAGGTCCAACGGCTTTCTTTTGGGTCTTTTTGCTTGTTCGCTCATCGCTGTTATCCTTGTGATTTACAGGAGTGACCCTGGCATCCGCTCGTCCGGAATGGTACGACTTCTTCACGCATGTATGTTTTTCTTCTCTGCAACAATTCTTCCCAGTCGACCTGGTGGCCGTCAAAATCTGGTCCGTCAACACAGGCAAATTTCGTTTCCCCACCTATCCTCACACGACAGACCCCGCACATCCCGGTGCCGTCGATCATGATCGGGTTGAGACTGACTATGGTTTTGATGTCAAACGGCTTGGTCGTATCCGAACCGGTTTTCATCAGGAAGGTACAGCCGTTGATAATGGCCATGTCGATGGGCGTCTCCTGGTTCTTGATGTAATCATCCAGACAGGTCACATGGCCGCGCAGACCAAGGGTACCGTCACGGGTGATGAAGACAACCTCGTCGGAAATCTGTTTATATCGCTCCACCCAGTACAGGAGGTAGGAACTTCTCGCCTCCATAACCATGATAATGCGGTTGCCTTTTTCTTTCAGGGCGCGGGCAATAGGAAACAGGCTGCCGATACCGTAGCACCCGCCGACCAAAAGCACCGTGCCGTAATTCTCAATATCGGTGGCGTTACCCAGAGGACCGACCACCGTGGGAATATACATCCCATCACGCAACTCGGACAATCTGTTGGTGGTGCTGCCGATATTGAGGAAGATGATGGTGATACTGCCCAACTCAGCGTCCCAGTCACACACCGAAAGCGGTGTCCGCTCGCCGTCCTCGTCGGCCCTGAGAATGACAAATTGTCCGGGCCTCATCTCCTTGGCCACGGCCGGGGCCTCCAGTGTTATCTGGTGGAGGTTGGGTACAATCATTTGGCTTGATAGTACTTTAAACATCGTTCTTCCTCATTGATACCGCGTGCGGGTTGTGCGAGACTGTCTCCCCCAACCGGAGTCGGACATGGACCGTACCCCGGGGCTGCCGGGCTATCACGCTTACGCGCCAGTGGCCCTTGAGAGTACCGGATTCGACAATGACGTCGTCACCCGACTTTATCTTCGCCTTGCGGGCGTCCTCATCATTGATTTCGATCACGCCCTCGGGGAAAATAGTCTTCGCACCGTTAACATAGAGCGACAGAGGGAACCCCCGGTAGGAGTGAGCTACCACCGAGCCGGTCAGCAGGAATGGGTATTTCTTGCTCCGTTTAGGCATGTTCTCCACGCCAGGCGCTGACAGCGTCAACGTCCCGTCGCATTTGATCGGCCCTGGAGCGCGGGAAGGCTTATCGTAGCCCTTGAAGGCGGGCACGATCGATGCGATTTCCTTCTGGATGTCCTTGACCGACTTGTAATCGAATCCCTTTATCCCCATTTCCTGTGCGATCAGGCAGAGTATCTTCCAGTCGGGCATCGTGTCGGCCGGCGGTTCGACCGCCTTGCGTATTTTCTGAAGGCGACCCTCACCATTGATGAATGTGCCATCCTCTTCGGTGAAGGCAGCGGCCGGAAGCATCAGGTCGGCATGAATGGCTTTATCCGGCGGATAGATATTCTGAAAGATAGTAAAGTCTGCGACTTTGTCGCCGTGCGGTGTCTCACCCACCAGATAGAGGACCTTCAGTTTCGATCCCTGCTGCAGCATCGACTCACACCACTGGCCTTTTGCCGAGGGAAGTTTCGCTTTCCACGCCGTGCCAAGTTTGTCACGGCTGGCCTTACTCGACGAGGCACATCCATTCGGCAGCAGTTCCGGGTAGGCACCCATCATAAACGTGCCATTGAGATTATTCTGCGCCGGCAACGGCATGACACCGATGGCCGGATTCTTGGCCAGTTGCTCTATTGTCGTCAGTATGTGGTCGCTGTTTTCATACTGGAGGAAATCCGAACCGATCATGACCACGCAGCTTTTCGACGCCTTAAGTAATTCGGCAGCGCAAGCCAGGTCATCGGCGCTGACACCGGCGTCGGCCGGAAGCTTCGGCGCAGCGGCAGCCTTGCCCGATTTGGTCAGAGCCACCAGTTTCTCCAGGACCTCCGCTTCATGACCGATTGTCGGCTGCAGCCACTTTTCAGCTATCAACGTCAGGTTGTGGTCGCGAGAATTGAAGGTAACAATCCGCGTTCCGCGTGCGGCAGCTTTGCGCAGTTCCACCCCGATAACGGATCTCCCGAACCGGGTATCCAGACCGATGCATACAATGGTATCGGCTTTGCGAACATCATCGAGCGACACCGACTTCTTCATCAGGCTCAGAAATTCGTTGAACCCACTGCCGTAATAGCTTCGGGCCGTCGTATCTATGTTGTGTGAGTTCATCGCCTGGCGAGCGAATTTCTGTGCCACGTATAAACTTTCGTTGCTACAGTTGGGTGAAGCAACCATGCCGAATTGATCGGGCGGGCAATTCTTGAGCTGCTCGGCCGCCGTGGTGATCGCTTCGTCCCACAGTATTTCCACCCGTATATCGGTATAGGTCTTGAAGGGTCTTACCAGACGCTGGTAGTTGTTGACCATCTCATTGACGCAGAATCTTCCCCGCACGCACAACTGGCCGTCGTTGACCATGTCGCCGATGACCGGCAGACTGCCGATAACATGGTCACCTTTCACCAGCAGACGCATCTGACAACCGACTCCGCAGAACGAACAGGTGGTTACCACTTCGCGGTCCGGCTTGCCTTCCCATTTCCTGGCTTTTTCGGAGAGTGTACCGGTGGGACAGACTGACACGCAGGCGCCACAGAATTCACAACCGGAGTCCATGTGAGTGCGCCCGAAGGCAGGCCCGACTACGGTCTTGCGGCCGCTGTGCTTGAACGCCAGCACGTTGGCGGTACGGATCTCCTGGCACATGCGCACGCACCGCCCGCACAGAATACACAGGTTGTAATCCCGGTCGTAGAACGGGTCTTCCTTTTCCACCCTCACGTTCCGGTATGAGATCGGGTAAACGATCTCTTTGGCGCCCAGGTACTCCGCAACTTCCTGCATTTCACATTGGTCATCATTGCTGCAGTAGCGACAACCGGTGGTGATACCGCTCTTTCGGATCGTTCCGCTGTAGCGTTTACATTCCTCGTTCTCGGCGCACACCAGGCAACTGGAGGTATGCTCGCTCATCAGAAGCTGCAGGATATCCGATCTCATGGCTTGTATCTGCGCCGTATGAGTGCGGATAATCATCCCCTCGCTGACCGGTGTCGTGCAGGCGGTCGGGAAATTGCGAAATCCTTCAACCTCGACTATGCACATGCGACAGCCGCCAAAAGGCGTCAGTTCCTTGTGGGCACACAGAGTCGGGATATAGATATCATTTTGCTCGGCCGCTTCGAGAATGGTGATCCCCTTCGGCACCTGGAACGGTTTGTTATCGATGATGATTGATACGCTGCTTTTACCTTTGCTCACGAAACTCTCCGTTCAGATCTGATTTCTATTGCGTTGCCGGCCAATGGATGGAAGCGACACACCTCGTAACACGCCTTGCACTTGATGCATCGACTGAAATCAATCTCATGCAGTTCGGACCGTCGGCCGGTGATAGCACCGGTGGGGCAAACGTCGATACATTGCTGACAGCCGTTGCAGTTTTGGGGATGAATAATGTATGTCACCAGATCCTTGCAGACGCCCGCGCTGCAGTACTTTTCCTGTACGTGCTCGAGATACTCCGAGCGGAAATACCGCAGGGTCGTCAGGACCGGGTTCGGAGCAGTCTGACCCAAGCCGCAAAGCGAGGTCCGCTTGATGGTCTCGGCCAAATGTTGAAGTTTGGAGATATCCTCGGCCTGCCCCTGGCCCTTGACGATCTTCTCGAGTATGGTCACCATGTGCCAGGTTCCTACCCGGCAGGGGGAGCATTTTCCGCACGATTCTTTCTGCGTGAAATTCAGAAAATACAGGGCCAGGTCGACCGCGCAGGTGTCTTCGTCCATGACAATCATACCGCCCGATCCCATGATCGAACCGGCAGCTGTCATCGATTCATATTCAACCGGGATATCGAGAAACTCTTCGGAAAGACAGCCGCCCGACGGCCCCCCGGTCTGAACGCCCTTGTACTTCTTCCAGGAACCGCCGCCTATTTCGAAGATGATGTCGCGGAGCTTGATGCCCAGCGGAACTTCCACCAGCCCGGGCCGACGTACTTTGCCGACCAGCGAAAAAGTCTTGGTGCCGTAATTACCTTCGACGCCGTACTGACGGTGCCAATCGGCGCCGTTTCTGATAATGCTCGGCAGAATGCCGAGAGTTTCGACATTGTTGATAATGGTCGGTTTGCCGAACAGGCCGGCCTCCGCCGGGAATGGCGGCCGCGAACGGGGCATCCCTCTTTTGCCTTCTATCGATCCAATCAATGCCGTTTCTTCGCCGCAGACAAAAGCGCCAGCGCCCTCCTTGATGATAACGTCAAAGTCGAATCCGGTGCCCAAAATGTTATTGCCAAGCAGCCCGCATTTGCGCATATCCTCGGCGGCTATCTTCAGACGCGCGATGGCCAGATGGTAACCACAGTTGATGTAGACATACCCGTTGTTGGAGCCGATAGCAAAGGCGGCAATGATCAGACCTTCCAGAACACTGTGCGGGTCGCTCTCGATCAGAGAACGGTTCATGAACGCCCCCGGGTCGCCCTCGGACACGTTGCATATCATGTACTTGGTTTTTTCCGGGAAACTCCGGCAGATTTCCCATTTCTTGAAGGTTGGGAAACCAGCACCGCCTCTGCCCCGCAGACCGGATAGTTCAACTTCCTTGATGACCTTTTTCCAGCCAATCTCAATGGCTTTCTTGAGGCCCTGGTAGCCATCTCGAGCGAGGTAGTGGTCGATATCCTCGGGGTCAATGACGCCACAGTTTCGCAAAACCACCCGCACCTGCGGTTTCATCATGGGCAGGTCGAAAAATCTGGGAATGTGCTCCGAGATTTTGTCATCCTTGTCGCCGAAATGCGCCAGCGCCCGCTCCGGAAGCGGGTTGCCGTTGACCAGAAATGATTCTATGATCATCTCGGCGTCGCTGGGCGAGACATTGGCGTAGCTGATTCTCGGATAACCGCCGGCGGAAATATCCATCAGCGGCTCCAGATAGCACGGACCGACGCATCCGACCTCAACGACTTTGGCCTTAATCTTCTTTTCTTTCAGCGTTCGCTTAACAGCCTCAAGGGTCTGCATGGCGCCCGCCGCCCGGCCGCACGTTGCCGAACCGATGTAGATTACCGGGATTTTCCCGTCGCTCAGCAATGCCCATTTCTTCTTTGCTTTGTCTACGAGGTTGCCGAAGTCATTCATATTTTCTGAGCATCTCCTTCAGGCCCGTTACCAGGGTATGGCCGTATATATCCTCATTGATTTGAACAACCGGGGCGAGCGTGCAGCAACCCATGCAGTTGACCTGTTGCAGGTCGAACTTGCCATCGTCTGACCTCTCGCCGATTTTAACCCCGAACTGCCATTCGAAAGCCTCGCATGAGAATTTCCCCCCGTGCACGTGGCAGGCGGTTCCCATACAGACCTTGATGGAGTTTCTTCCCGGTTTGTTGAAGCGGTACCTGGAGTAGAACGATGCTACTCCGTAGATTTGATTCTCGGAAATCCTGAGGAAGCGAGACATTCTCATTACCGCTTCTTCAGAAATATATCCCTCTTTTTCCTGGATCCGCAGCAACATCGGAATGATGTCGCTCTCCACACCCTTGAATCGGGAAAATATCTTGTCGTAATCTGTTTCCTTCAAAGGTTGTCTCCCATTGAATATCGCTCAAGCTTTGCTTATTCGCTCTCTCTTGATTTGGAAAGAAAGATACAGTCGGTAAGTTTAACCTGGCCGGTGACGAAATCCTCGGCAAAAGCCATGCACGTCGGCGATCCACAGCAGCCACAGTTGATCTGTCGCAGACTGCGGTAGACGCGCTCAATCTCTTTCATCCTCTTGATGGATGTCGTCAGATCGGTGTCGAAATAAACGGTGGGGCGCGGCAGGACCGGACTTTCCAGACGGTAGTAGCCCTCTTCGTATTTCCGGTCGATGTCGTCGATATCTATCTCGACCTTTTCTTCATATTTTTCCCGCTGTTTTATAATATTCGTTCTGGCCACGTACGGATTCTCCACACAGAACGGCCCGCCGATACAACCCAGCATATGGGCCAGCGCTTCGACAAAGTCAATATTGCGAAGGCGCGAGTTTTCGATATCATCGAGAATCTGTTTCACGTGATCCAGACCGGATACGGCCAGCCAGTTCTGCATCTTCACCGCTTGGGTAATACTCCCGGTTGTGACCCAGCCCGCGTTGAAGCAGAAGTCTTCCGGGACCATGCTTTCATCAAACTCCTCTTTCACGGCGATAATGTGCGGCAAAAGAACCGGATACACGTCCTTGATAGACGTCACGCCGTCAAACCATGACCTGGCCTTCTCCGCCGGTTGCCTGATGGAGACGATTTTGGCCGGACAGGAGGCGATATATAAAACACCGATCTCTTCGGGCTTCAGGCCGGTTTCACGGCTTATGTCTTTTCTTATTTCGCGCGCCGTCACCTCACGGGGGACGTCCAGCGGTACCACCAGTTCCACGAGATCGGGGTACTTTACCTGGATAAGCCTGAGAATGGATGGGCAATATGACGAAATCAGAGGTCGGCGGCCTTTGTACGTGGCCATATACTTGACCAGGGCCCTGGCCAGAGCCGCTGAAGAGGTGCTGACATCCACAACCTTGTCGAAACCGAGCTGTTCGAGAGCCAGGTGAACGATATAGGGATGCATGTCCGGTTCAAACTGAGAATACAGAACCGGCGAGGGAATAGCCACACGATACTTGAAGTCGGACAGGTCGGCGGCAAGTTGGGAATCGGCGATAATTGCCCCCGAAGGGCAGACGGATATGCACTCGCCACAGTCAACGCAGAGCTCCGCATTGATCACGGCTTTTCCTCGTCTGACACGGATTGCCTGCGTCGGACAGGCCCTCATACACTCCATGTGCCCGCGACACAGGTCCGTATTAACGGTGTGGGAATGAAAAAACTCGGTCAATTCTCTTCTCCCTCGTCCGCATTGTGATCATTTACCAGAAACTTCATCCAGACCCGGGTACCAATACCGATCTCACTGGTGACATTGACCTCATCTGTATTTTTCTTGATATTGGGCAGTCCCATTCCCGAGCCGAAGCCCATTGCTCTCATCTCCTCGGTGGCTGTCGTAAATCCCGACTCCATCGCCAGGGCCACATCGGGAATACCCTTCCCCTCGTCATCGATTATAACCTCGATAAACTTGGGGGTAATCACCAGAAAGATAGTTGCCCGGACGGCGTGCATGACGACGTTCATTTCGCCTTCAAATGTGGAGATGGCGACCCGACGAACCAACTTCGGGTCGACACCGATTTTCTTGAGCATCGATTTCACCTGAGTAGACGCCATGCCGGCCTTGGCAAAATCACTTCCCTCTACGTGAAACTCCTGATTGAGAAGTATATCCTCTCGTTTCGGCAGGATAGCCCCCCGCTGCGCCCCTGACCCGCTTTTCCCGTCGATAGAGTCTATTTTGACGCATGCATCGTACATGTCAAGGTCGGTTGTAAGCATCACCAGGTTGTTCTCCCGTGCGAATTTCTCCGCGCCGTCCTTAGGTCTTTTCCCTCGGATGAAAACGACCCCCTTGAACTCGGCCATATGGGCCGAGATAACGGCCTGCTGTGTCGCCAGACCGGTGAGCAGGGCGGAATTCGGCTTGCCAAAAGCCAGAACATCACTCATCAAATCCGACGCGTAGACAAAATCAACGTCGGCATCGAGCCTATCCTCGCCCTCGATTACAGTGGCGCCCAGAATCTTTTGTATCAATCGTAATTTCACTTAGCTAAAAAAACGAGCCTTGCCGCCCAATTTAGAAACCCTGCTGTTAGTCGTGAAGGAAGTAACCCCCCTTTATTGGGTGACTACCCCAAGTGCATATAGCTTACCCACCAGCTCAAAGGTCGGAAGTTCCGTTACGAGAATGGCGATGTCATGCTGAGTGGCGAGATCTATCGTCTCCTGTGGGACTTTCTTGCCGCCCGTTATGATAACAGCCGAAACATCAACAAGATTGGCGGCCGGTATAATGCTTTTGTGCGTCTGGACCGTCACCCACAGATTGCCCGATTTCGCACCAGCCATAACATCACTTAACATATCCGAAACGAAAACACCGACAACTTCACGGTGCTCAAACTTACTGAGCGAATTAAGACCCAGTTTGGAAATGACTTCTTCTGTAGTCATGAATACACTCCTAAAAATATTTCAGCACGAGTTGTATGTTCTCTAAAGTAACGGTTTTCTCTCTTCCGGCGGCTCAAGAGATAGCATGCCGACATCATGGATAAACTCACCGCGGCACACCGACAGCTTGTCAATCAGGTTGAACGGCACGATCTTGACAGTCGAGCGCGAGGTGTCCCTTCTCTGATTGAAATGCTCGGTGAGAATATCCAGCTTCTCCTGGGAAATGCGATTGGTCTGTGTCTCGGGCACATGTCCGAATGCAACCAACAGGAAAATACGCTTGGCCGCGTATTCCTGCCTCAGAATCTCCACCTTGCAGTCAGGCAAACACCCGGTGCAGTACAGAAGACCCATGAGATTGTCATACTTCTCGACATGGTTGCACTTGGTACAGGCGAGATCGAAAACAAAGGTCTGGGCGTTTTCAACCACCATGTAGGTGCAATCGCCCTCACGATACTCATCCCAGACATCCTCTTCCGAGAAATGCGTTCTCAGTGAATTACAGTGAGAACACCGCTCGTATACCATGAACCCGAATCGCAGATGGACCATGGCCCACTGATGCTGGCAATCAGACATAATTGATGACTCTCCTGCATGATATCGGTTTAGGTTAAGTTAAGTATACCGTGGTGCACCTGCTGAAGTCAAGCCGTTTTTGCCGGAGCGTTTAGAAAATGGTCTCTATTGTTGTGTTGCCCCGGAATTGGCGCCGACAAACGGCGACCAGCATCACCAGGGACCGCCCCAACGGGCGCGGCATTGCAGGGTCAACTTGACCAACGCCATCAGTGTACAACATATTGAAAATGGATATCACATTACGGATTCGACATTTAAGAGTTGACCATGGCAGAACTGAAAACGAAACAGAACGATCAGGATGTCGAGGCTTTCCTAAACGGGATCGGCGGCGACAATAGGCGTTGGGTGGCAGGTTCAAACTTGTTTGGACCTGAAATTGTTTTGGATTGGATTTCTTGAAATAAATCAGGTAGGTTTGGACCAGTTCCCCGGACCCATCATCTGCGTAAATCTCTTCAGAAGCTGCCGATCAAAAACACCCCCCTGATCGAAAACTTCCTTCAACGCCAGATAAGGCGCCATGGCCGTACGGTACACCCGCTTCGTGGTCATGGCGTCGTATACATCAGCGATAGCAACAATCTTGCTGTGGACATGAATCTCATCGGATTTGAGACCGAGCGGGTACCCGGAACCGTCCTCCCGCTCGTGATGCTGTAGCACCGGGTAGTATGACTCCTCGGCGATCATGTTCGTTTTTTTGAGGATATCCACACCACTCTTTGGGTGCTTTCTTATCAGGTCCCATTCGCGATCAGTCAGGCTGCTGCGCTTTTTGAGGATTGCTTCCGGGATCTCGGTCTTGCCGACATCGTGCAAAAGGGCACCGGTGCCGAGTCTACAAAGCTCCTCCTTGTTTTCGATACCGGTGAACTGCGCCAGGGCCAGGGAGAAAGTGCAGACATTGACCGAATGAGTGTAGGTGTAGTAGTCGAACGACATCACCCTTAGCATGCTGTGGAAAGCGGTCTGCCCGGTGAGGATAAATGACACGGTCGAGTCCACCATGTCCTGGCTGCGGCGGATGTTTTCCGGGAGGGTCGGGTTGTCGAGAACATCCTGAACCAGTAGTTTGGCCGAATCATAGACGATGTTAGCCTTCGCCGTTTGCTCGATAGTCGGATCGGCGATAATCTCTTTCATATTTGACTCGAGGTATTCCTGGTAGCGGTGGCGATTTTCGCCGGAGATATAAAGCTCTTTGACATTGTATTGAAGCAAGCTGGTACGGTTGGCCTCGGTGAACGGCAGGTTGGAGGCACGATAGAGAATGTACTCGATACCTTTACGGGTGTAGAGATCGAAATAGAGGATCGAATCGATTCTCAGTGAATCCAGATGGACGGGGATAAAATAACCCTTTTTCATCTCGGTTTTTGTAATATTGTGTACGTCAGCCATTTTCAACCTGCATGTTATAATCCCCTATATCGACAAAATGGATGCCTTTCTTTACACCCCCAGTTTCTTGGCCCTATCGCGCCGGTTTTTTGACGGTGTAGTGATTTCACTTCGGAAAAAAACAGGCCAAAAAACACACAACGTGTGTGTGGGCAGCAGACCTGCCCAGTCTGCCCCGTCTCTGTTGGTCAGATTGCTTGCAAACTGACTTCGCCGCAAAGCGAAAAACACACGAAGTGTGTGGGCGGCAGACGTCACCGTCTGCCCCATTTTTAGACCGGGTGCCCCACCGCTTTAGCGGTGGGATTTCGTGGGTTTTCAGCCCCCCGGCCCCGATAACGGGTAGCCCACAGCTTGCTGTGGGTTCCTTTAGTACTGCAGCCCCTCAAGTCCGATATAAGTCAAGCTTCGCCTGCCTGCTTTTCCCTTGCGCCCTGCCAGCATGGTGCATATATTCCACATTTGGGGGACGGCCGTGAAGAATTCGAATGATGGCGATAGACTTAAGGCAGCTAAGAAAGCCTTGAAGCGACCAATGGACTAAAGGTATGTGGTACAGTCCGCCAATCTGCAGTTGTTAGAG
>JAUXCD010000011.1 GCA_030619085.1 Candidatus Zixiibacteriota bacterium | reverse complement strand
TGTCGGGCGCCGCCTTTGACGCGCTGTTGAAAACGCTCGAGGAACCCCCGCCGCACGTGCTGTTTGTGTTCGCCACCACCGAACCGCTCAAGGTCCCGGAGACGATTCTTTCGCGCACCCAGCGCTTTGACTTCAAACGGGTATCGGTCGTTGATCTGTCCGGCAACCTGGCCCGGATCGCCAAGGCTGAGGGAATTGAAATATCCGAGGACGCCCTGCGTCTTCTCGCCCGCAAGGCCGACGGATCGGTGCGAGATTCCCTGTCGCTGATGGATCAGATCGCCGCCTTTGCCGGCAACAAGATAACCGAGCAAGATGTTATCGAAGGTTTGGGTCTGGTTCACAAGCAGTTTCTGGTCGATTTCACCACGGCCGTAGCTTCCAAAGACAGTAAACGAATTCTGCGTTTGGTGAAAGAGTTGTTTGACGGCGGCGTTGATGTCGCTGATTTCGTGACCGAACTGCTGGAGCATTTCCGCATCCTGCTGGTTTTAGCGGCTGATGAAGGCTCCGGTGAGCTTCTCAGCCTCGCCAGCGATGAGCTCGAAGGCTACAAGGAGCAGGCCGGCTATTTCTCGGTCGGCGATTTGCTTCGTCTGATAAAGATGGGCAGCGATCTCAACATGGAATTGAAAAGCGGCCTCAGCGAGCGACTGGTCCTGGAGATGACGGCCGTGAAGATGGCCCAGATGGAAGCCACGGTGGTTTTCCAGGACGTTATCGAGCGCCTCAGCAATCAACCGGCATCTGGTATCGGGGCCAACGGCTCGCCCGATCTTTTTCCGACGACAGAAAAAAAAAAGGGTGACCCTCACACCTCCCCCACTGTATCAGAAGGCATAGACCAGCGCGGCGACAAGCTGACCTTCGTCCGAAAACAGACCGAAGATCAGGGCCAGGCGGCGGAGACGGTGAGTGCGACCCGGTCGCTGAACATCCCGATCCTCAAAAAGGGCTGGCAGCAGTATCTGCATTTCCTTCGTCAAACCAGCCCCATGCTGGCCTCGCAGATGGGCATGACGGAGATTCGCGAGGTGTCCGACAATAAGATACTGTTCGCATTTGCGGCCTCTGAAAAAATCCCGAAACAACTGGTTGAAAAACCTGAGAGCCTGAAGCTCATTACCAACACATTGCGTGAGCATTACGGGGCCAATCTGAGTATAAGATTTACGGTCGACCCGGCCCGCGAGAAATCGGCTGAAACTGACAACAAGCCCAACGGCAACGGAGTCGATGTGAAGAATCTCGTCGAGAATTCACCGCGGTTGAAGATGATTCTGGACAAGGTGAACGGCGAAATTATCGGTGTTAAGAAGACTAAGTAGTTATACCAATATCAAAGGAGAAGCGGATGAACAAGGGTGGCATGGGCAATATGATGAAGCAAGTGCAGAAGATGCAGGAAAAGATGGCGCAGTTGCAGGAGGAGCTTGAAAAGGCCGAGGTGGAAGGATCCTCCGGGGGTGGCATGGTCAAGGTTGTTGCCAACGGCAAGGGGGAAGTCAAGAACATCACGATCGATCCCGAAGTAGTCGACAAGGAAGAGATAGAGATGCTCCAGGATCTGATCGTCGCGGCTATCAATCAGGTCAAGCAGAAATCCCAGGAGCTCCAGACGGAACAGATGTCCGGGCTGACCGGTGGTCTGAACATTCCGGGTCTCAATCTACCATTCTAAGCGGGGCATCGACGACGCATGTTCAAATCCGCAGCATCAGTTGAAAAACTGGCCAACCGGCTGGCCCGTTTGCCTGGTATCGGGCGAAAAACGGCCAACCGCCTGGCCTTTCATATTCTCAAACTCTCCCAGGAAGAAGCATACGAGCTGTCAGATATTATTCGCGAGGTCAAGGACAAGGTCGGGTTCTGCTCTATCTGTTTCAACATCTCCGAGTCTGATCCCTGCCAGATATGCGCCAGTCCCTCGCGTCAGAAAAGTATAATCTGTGTCGTGGAGGAAACATCGGATGCCGCCGCAATCGACAAGGTCGAGGGTTTCAACGGTCTGTTCCATATTCTTGGCGGCCGCCTCTCCCCGCTGGACGGTATCGGTCCCGATGACCTGAAGACACGGGAGTTGCTGGACCGCATCAACAGTGATGTCACCGAGATTATTATCGCCACCAATCCCAACGTCGAGGGCGAGGCCACGGCTATCTATCTATCAAGATTGCTCAAGCCATTGGGCGTAAAGGTCACGCGCATCGCGCGGGGGCTTCCCGTAGGGTCGGACCTGGAGTACGCCGATTCGGTCACGCTGGGGCGGGCAATCGACGGCAGGCAGGAATTTTAGCGAAATATGGGTGAGCGCAAGACAAGACAAATTGGCCTCTATGTTCTCCTGGCGGTTTTCATCTTCTATTTGCGCTCCAGGCTGCTTGAGACCGACCTTTTCAGCAACAACTGGTCTTTCACGCATTGGCATTTCATTCCGACGTGGCATGTGGTCGTGTGGCTGGCGGTTCTTGTTGTCATGGTCGCCGTGCTTTATTTCCGGCCGTTTCTGCAGAAAGTTGTGAACAACAAGCGAACAGCCGTCATCACCGGCGTTATTCTTATTATCCTGTTTTATCTGTTCCGATTTGACTCGTTTGTCTTCGGCGACGGTAATCTCCGGGTCAACCAGATAGCCATCGTGGACAAGGTTTTCATTCGCTGGTTCGAGTACGGCGCGACCGGAGTCGTCTTTCTCCTGTCGAAGCTGCTGATGGCCCTAAAATTCCTGTTCGACGAACCGACCCCATATCGCCTGAGACTCGCGGCGGGAGCTAATGCCTGGGTGGTTTTCAGCTTCCTCTGCACGATTGCCTCGCTGATAGCCTCCATGAAGATTGCGGCGGAACTCACGGGCGATGCACTCAAACGGATGGCCCTGTTTCTGATTCTATTTTTCGGACCGCACACGCTGCTCTATTTTGGCTACACCGGAGTTGAACCGGTGGTGATAACGTTCACCGTCTGGTTCGCCTACTTTATTCTAAAACTGGACAAGAACCCAAAAACCATCTATCTGCTTTTCGTCTGGATCACTCAACTGGTGGGACTGCTGGTTCATATCTCACTGATCTACCTGTTGCCGGCGACTGTGTTCGTGACGGTGGCGTTTGTGGTATCGGGTAAAAACCGGTTTCGAGTCGCTTCTGCCGCCGCTGGTATCGTCTGGATAGTATTGGTAGCAGCGTTTTATTACGCCGCCGGCAAAGATTTTGTGTTGTCGCAATACATCCTGTTTCTGTCCGGGAAAAACCCCAATGCCGATTACGGTCTGTTTTCACCAAGGCACCTGGGCGATTTTCTGCAGGGGCTATGGCTGGTTTTCCCACAGCTTATTTTCCTGATCTATGTGGCCGTGTCCCGAAAGAATCGTATCGCGAGCCTGACGACTCACGCGGTGATGGCTATGACGCTGGCCGGGATGACGGTCTTTTTCGTGCTGGATCCGTTGAATGGTATCGTAGCCGACATGCCCCGGTTTGCGGCTTACCTGGCTCCGCTGTCACTGCTTCTGGCACTGAGACTCAAGGACCATCAGCTTTTTACAGAGCCCCGGCCACTATTCACCGCTGTGCTGGTATCTTTGTGCGTGATGCTCCCCCTGGGTTATGTCACTGCGTACACCAGCATCGAAAACGCCGATCCGTATATCGATTCCTACTTCGAGAAACACCAGACGCTTTATCTCACCGGGTCGATTGCTATGCGGGATGCTTATTTCTACAAGAAGGATGTCGACCGGGCCAACGCCTGGGAATGGTCAATGCCGGTTAATTCGCAGGATTTTCTGAATTTCCGGGGATGCATTGACCTGGCCGACGCCGGGCGGCATACCGAGGCGTTGGGGGTAGCATACCGGATCATCGTGCAACACCCTTACTGGGTGGCCCCTCGGGAATTAATCGTCAGATCTCAGCTACAGGTCGGCCGGCCTGACCTGGCCAAACCGCAGATCGACACCTGCCTGATTCTGGAACCGTACCGGAAAGAACATCACCTTGATCTTTACAAGTATCATCGTGCGGTCGGAAATTTGTCTTCGGCTCTCAGCACGCTCAACCGCGCCCACGAGCTTTTTGGGGACGACGTCGACATCCTCACGGACCTGATGGTGATGTATCACGACACTCGTGACTATGCCAGGTCCGATTCCCTGGCCGAACAGATTATCAGCGCCGATTCAACGATACCGTTCCCTTACGCCATCAAGGGTCACATTGCCGAATTGAGAGGTCAAAATCAGCAGGCTATCCGACTGTACGAGAAATTTGTTTCGTTGGCGCCCAATGATCCTGACACGCCCAACATACGCAAGCGACTGAACGAGTTGGTCCTCATCAAGCAGCAACCATAGGTATTGACAGAGTGAGTCTTTCGACCGCAATCAGCGAGCGATCTGTGTGGTCCCCTCTTTGATCCTCAAACATCGGCATCTTCCGGCTCCGGTTCCTGCAAGCGGTGTAACTGATCGACAATCGACGATGTCTCCTGCCTTGCCTTATCGAAGCTCGTCGATATCGAACGCAACGACCCTTCTATCCTCCCGTGATAACCGACCAACCGCGTTACCGATTCCGTCAGGTGATTCAGGGCAGCCACCAGGCGACGACTGCCGGAGGTCAGCCCGGCCTGCTTGTATACCGACGCCAGGGAAGCCAGAAAGGCGTAGAGATGCCCCGGCGATGTAGGGATGATTTTCCGCGACAGAGCATAGTCAAAGCCCAGGCGGTTGTCCTGCGACACGAACTGATAGTACACGGCTTCGGCCGGGATATACATCAGGGCGATGTCGGTAGTATTCTCATCGGGCCGGAGGTATTTGTCAGCGATATCATCGACGTGCTTTTTGACTATCTGCGCGAATTCTTTCTCCGCCTTGGGATCATCGGCGCTCGAGGCCAGTCGCTGGTATGATTCCAGCGGAAACTTGGAGTCAATTGGAAGCAGCCTCTCCCCCAGTTTAACGACAGCATCGACGCGCCGGCCGCTCTCGAAGCGGTACTGGGTCTCAAAGAGCGCTGTTGGCATAATCTGGGCCAGGAGGTTTTCCAGCAGAATCTCCCCCACACTGCCGCGCAGTTTGGGCGGTCGTAGAAGCTCAGAGAGTGACTGGATATTACTGCCGATCGATTCAATCTTCTTCGTCTGCACCGCCAGCTCGCCCAGCCGATGCTCAATCTCGCCAAAAAGTCGCATCCGGCGATCCAGTGCCTGGGTTCCCTCGCTCAGTCTTTCATTGAGCAAACGGTTGGCGCTGTCGAGCGAGTCACGCAGCGATAACATGCCTTCCATCTGTTTGGCGAGAAGATCCGACTTCAGGGACTGAAACGCCGCCTCGAATTCGTTGGATTGCGGTGTAGCTTCGCGGGAGCGAAAACGGTACAGCAGAAAGGCTGTCAACACCAGGTTAACAGCGAGGAAAACAATAACAACGGCAGTCAACAACTCCATTGGGAATTGGTAGGCCGTGATCAGCGCGGAAGCAACTTAAAACTGCCCTCGGAGGGAAGCTGACCGTCGAACAACTCCTTGCGGAAGCGGACGGATATCCGATTCTGAGTGGAATCGAAGTACTTCTCCGACGGGGATATGCCCCAGATATATTTGGCCATGAGGTAGTTGGTGGCATAGTCATACAGCCCAACCTCGTTCTGGTCATAGCGCACGCCGAAGCGGTAGCCCTCAAACAGAAACTCCTGCGGATACTGTTCCTCGAACATGCCTGAACTGGTCCCGGCCAACTCTTCGACCGGGTCGAAAAGGATATTCCCGGCGACCGGCTGCGCCGGCTTGCCCCAGCACTCAAACGAAACCCAGTTCTTGTCGGATCGCACTTCGAACTGACTTTCCTTAAGGATACTCTTGCCCCCGTCAAGGGCTCCGGGCAACACCACTGCTTTATCGGTAATCCGCTCCTGGCTGAATTCATTGAATTTCTTCTCCAGATCGGACCAGGAGTCCGCCTTGATCGCCTTAACGAATACCTGCTGTACCTGTTGTTCGGTCATGCCGTTGATGCTGTCGAACTGGCCGGACAGGTCGCGGTACAGATCGAGGTAGTCCCAGCGATTGGTTTCTTCCATAAGGAAGGCCGAGAACAGCCCCGCCACCGGATAGGCGATGTCAGAGCCGGAGTGACGTTTGAATCCATGCATAGTCAGGATGGAATCAAGCTCGATTATTTCGTATTCGAGCAGGTAAGCACCCAGTTCCATAAGCGTGCTGGGAGCTTTCCCCCATCGACCGGCGTAGTACACGGCGGCACCGCTACGCATTATCGGCAGCGTGTACAGAGGCAGTGAGCGAAGTTTGAAATCTATCAGCAGATGGGTTATCTCATGATGATGCGGGAAGAACGCCGATATGATATCGCTGGAGGCCATATCATAAGTTCCCTTGACGAGGAAGCCGGTGATTTGCTGGACAGTCTCGTCACGGTCGACGAAGTAATACTCTATCTTGCCCTCGGCCAGCATTTTCAGATCGTCTTTGGAGATGTCGAGCGAGTCGGCCATTATCTCGACAAAGCGGTCGACCTCGGCCAGCGATACCGGGTTAAGGTAACGAGCACGGTCGGCATGGTAGTGGATACGGAAGTACTTCGTCTCGATGACCGGCCAGCCCTCGCAATAGTAATCCTGCGGGTAGGCCAGCCAGTAATATTGCCCGTCGAAGAACATGTAGTAGAGATGTTCCACTTTCTCGGTGTCCACCACGGTTCGGAATTCGAGCCGGTACCAGTGATCATTCAGCCGGGTGGTACCCTTGACCGTCGGGTTCAGGTGATAGCGCATCACCGGCAGGTCGCGCACAATCGGTGAATTACAGTCGGCTTTGAGGACGATATCATCATAGGTTATTCCAAAGCGGGCCGCCCGTTGTTGTGCAGGCTGCGTCCACATGTAAGCGGCAGACTCATAATTCCCGGTTTCCAGCATCTCAAAGTAACTGGCCAGCGTGCCCACGGCATTTTGCGCCATCTGAGCCGACACGCCGGTCGCCATGGCGAAGACGCAGACTGTCACGACAAGACTCGCGATGAGTTTATTTGAATCAATCCTGGTCATTTATCACTCCCATGTATAAACTGTCGAAAATCGAATATACAACAGGTCGGCCCTGTTTGTCCAGACCCGAACAAAAAAAGCCCCAATGGGGCTTTTTTTGTTTATGTGAAGGGGTCGAGATCGTTATCAGAAGGAAAAGCCGACCGAGAACTTCTGGGTGGATTCCAGACGACCGAAATCCTGCCAGGCGTAATCGATCTGCAACTTGGTGGTCTTAGACAGGTTAGTGCTCAGACCACCGCCCAAAGCAAGGCCTTCCTCGTCGTAGTTCAGTTTATAACCACCGCGCAGGAAGAACCTTTCGGAGAAACCAAACTGAGCGCCAATGGATCCCTGCTGGAGGTTGTCATTGGGGTGCTTGGCTTCGCCACTCAAGGTGAGCACGGACTGCGGCGAGAATTCTACGTCATAGGCCATACCGACCCTAAACACCATCGGCAGCGAGTACGGAGTTGTTTTCAACTCCGCCCCCACGGACGAATTGGCGCCAGTGCCGGTGAGACCGTCGTAAGCCACGGTCAGGTCCGAGCCGGAGAACTGCATCTCCGGACCCATATTGCTGATACTCATGCCCAGGCGAAGGCTGCGATAGCCCACGTAAAGCAGAGTACCGAAATCGACGGCAAAGGCTTCGGACTTCTCATTGTAGATCCTCTCACCGATGTATTTCAGACTAGCGCCAAACGCGAACCGGTTGGTAAGTTGTCTGGCGAAGCTGACACCAACGGTGTAGGAGGAAGCGGAGAAATAACTGCCCGTGCCCTCCTGCTGCTCAAACGTCGTGATCTCCTGATCGTCCATCGACAGGACGGTTGCCGAGGCACCGAAGACACCGATGTCCTCGAAATACTTAGCAAAAGCTACGTAGTTGAGGTCGATATCCAGGAGCCAGTTGACGTTGGTGAAGCCGACGGCGATGTTTTCAATCTCCACCAGGCCGGCCGGGTTCCAGTACATGGCATAGACGTCGTTGACCGTGGCCACGGCAGCCTCGCCCATCCCCTGGTACCTGGATCCAACGCCAATCTTCAGAAACTGGGCGCCACTCGAACCAACGTTGGAGTTAACAGCGGAGACCGTGCCGACAGCCAATAGAGAAACAAGTATGATTATAAGCTTTTTCACTTGGCACCTCCTCTATTTGATAATGGCGAGTCGGCCCAGGTGCTCGCCATACTCTGATTCAACGTGATATATGTATATACCGGAGGAAACCAAACGGCTATCAGTGGACATCAGGTTCCATCGGGCCACGCCGGTGCCATCATTGTGGTTAACCGTGGCCACCAGGTCGCCTGCCAGCGAGTAGATCCTGATAGTGCATTCTCCGGGAACTTCCTGAAACTCCAAAACGCTTTCGCCTTCCGACGTCTCCACCATTGGTGAATACTGCACCAGGTACGGATTAGGTACGACGCGGATGTTCTTCAGATTGGCTCTGGCTGCCGCGTCATTGATGCCGTCAACCTTGAAGGTGAATGCATCCGACGGACCATTAAGCGGAGCGCCCTCAACAGTGAACACATCGCCTTCAGCGGGGGCGTAAGCGGTCTCGTCGAAATCGAACATCCAGCTATAGTAGTACGGGAAGGCGGAATCGGTCACCGAGGTCGTTTCGTTATACGGATAGTCGACGATCGTCAGCGGATCATAGGGATCCCAGACACCGTCGTCTTCGACATCATAGATGGCCAGCGAAACCCTCTGGTTGGTAGTCACGTTCCAGGCTTCCAAACCGACCCAGTAAATGAAATCGGTGCCGTAGAAACCATCCAGGACCCAGTTGGCCCGGGTGGAATCGCCGGTGTAGCGCAGTTCGAAGGTTGACCTGAAGGGGGCGTCACCAAAGATGTCGTCGTCATTCCAGGTCCAATAGGGAATAGTCGGCCCATAGTAATTGGCTATAGCCATCGTGGTATCGCCGGTGGCGAAGGCGGTCTGCTCATAACTTCTCGGGATGCGGTCACCGTTGGTGACGACCACGCGAAGGCCTTCGGTGATCTCGAACAGGTTGGGGTCGCCGCCGGTCTGAGTCTGATTGGCTAAAACAGTGTCACCGGTGGTAACATTGATCAGATGCCAGTAACTGTCATCCGGTTCATCCTGGAAGGCGACCCGGTAGTCGGCCCCAAGCAACTGACTCTCTTCAAAAACGGCCGGATAGATGTTGCCGTCGGAAGGCTGCTCAGAACCGGTGTACAGGTGTTCCACGGTGCCCGTGGCATCGTAGTAACCGGTCGGGTTGCTTTTGGGAGTAGCGGCCACGATATTGGCCACTTCCCCGGCCAGTCCGAAGCCGGACTGAAGGGCGTCAACACCCGTTACGGTGTCGCCGACATCAAACGCCGACAGGCAGTACCAGTATTCGACGCCGTTGTGAAGGTCGGTGTCGACATAAGTATGCGGGATCGGGTCACCCGGGGTGCCAACGGTGAAGGTAGCCACGGTGACAAAGTCCTGCGTGAGGCAGTCATTACCGGTATTGTAAATCGGAGTTCCCCAGGTGCGACCCTGATTGTCACTGCGATAAAGCTTATAGCCGGCGAAGTCATTCACCAGCGACAGCGGGTCGACACCGACTTCCGAAGTGTCGGACCAATGCAGATAGACTTTCTGGTCACCGGTCGTCACCTTCAGCACAGGAGTGGTCGGAGGCTGCGGCCCCACGAAGTAATTGTCATAGAGTTGCTGCGCCATCTGGGCGTTGGCCCGGAAATCGGCCTCGTCATCGCCGGCTACCAGGGCGTATACGACGCGCACCGTCTTGCCGGCGGTCAGATTGATTCCCCGCGTGCACTGAATGTAAAACTGATCGGTCGGTGGCAGACTGGCATCGAACTGGGTGCTATTAATAAGATCGTAACGCCCCTGATCGTCGATACTGGTGACGATCGCCCAGTCATCGGTGCGAAAAGCCGTCATACCGATGTCGTCGGGCGTTTCCAGATACTTCGTCCCCATAATGCCGGTCGGACCGCTGGCGACGCCCCAACCCGGATCGTAGCCCACGTTATCGTAGGTCCAGGCCAGGTTCTCGGTGGAGTCAAAAGCCACCACATCTTCCAGACGTCCGTTCTCGCCGGTCCCATCGGGACCACCCACGTCGATATCACAGTACAGACCGAAAGCGAATTCGGCGTAATCGTTGGCCGACGTGTTGGTAATTTCCAGGACCACGAAGAGGAAGTCCTCATTGTAGCAATAGTTCCACTGCATGATGGTCTGGGTTATCTCCAGGCCAAGAGGCTCGCTATTGGCATTATCGGTGAACCGGTAGTGCGTTTCCTGCAGCGAGGTTGGGCCGGCCGGTGAGAAGCTGGACGACAACACGTTGTAGGTCTCGTTATAAACCCACTGGTCGGTCTCGCCGTCCCAAATGTGCCAACCCAGAGCGGGATTGCCCACCCCCAGGCCGGTGGTATCGGTCGGATCCCACGAGTAGTAGCGAGTGCTGTCGGTCGACAGCAGGATTGAATACTGCTGCTGGCCATCGACAACCGAAGGCAGCGCCTGGAAATCGTCGGCGGCGTTGGCCACGATGGTGTCATTGGCCGGCGTAACTGCACCCATCCAGTACTTGAGTTCGCCGATGTAATCGCGGTCGGAGTTGCGCGGGTACTCACCCGACGGCAGGTCATAATAACTCCATCCACCGATGTAACCGTAGTTATCAACGGTAGTGATGATATTTCCCTTATTATGGATAATCTGATCAACCGTTATCGGTTGTGGCGACTGAGCCAAACTGGGGCGCGGCCGATCCTGATCGGGCGCGTCGTTGGGGATTGGCCTGGCCAGGGCGGCGGTAGCCGCGACGACAATGGCGATGAGAATCCAGAAGGACGATTTAATAATATGTATTCCGTTCATGGTTATCGCTCCGGCTTAGAAGTTAAATTCTAACCCGGTCCTGATTGTCCGGGGCGGTGAATAGTTCTGGGGATCATGATCTGACAGCCAGTCATACTCCTCGAGTTCTTCTTCATTAAGGGTGAGTCCCGCGCCGGTCGATATACCGTCATCGTCGGGCTCTCCGGTGCGGCTGTATACCTGCAGTACATTGCGCCGGTCAAACAGGTTGTCGACCTCGATGAAGAGACTCAGGTAGTTGCTGCTGCCGGAAACGAAGAAGTCCTTGTTGAACCGCATATCCACGGTGTAATTGGGCGGCAGGCGACCCTCGTTGCGTTCCCCGAGACGGTTGCCGCTGACATCGGTCGGCGTATATGGCAAACCGCTGCCGTAGTGCCCGACGAAGGAAAAGCCCCACGCTCCCGGCACGTTCATTCCGTACAGACTGGTCGACCAGTCTTTGGGAACATTGTAGGACATCACGGCCGTAAGCGTGTGCCGCTGGTCGAAGTCCAGAGCATACTTGCTGACCGGGGGCAGAGTATCGGTCACCGAGGTCAGGTAAGTGTAATACGGCTCGGTGGCAGAGGACCCGTTACCCATAGCAATCATGTAACTGTAGGATACCGAAGCGCTGAAATGACTTCCCATCGGGAGCTTCTCCAGCGACAGGTCGATACCCTTGGCCGTGCCGTAGTCGTCATTATCGAAGTGGGTTACGGCCAGGCCGGCAACCTCAAACGACGAACGGGTGGTCGTCAGGTCCTTGATGTCCTTATAATACGCAGTAACATCGAGGCGGAGATTCTCGCCGATCAGGTGATCCAGACCGATTTCATAAGCGGTGGTCTGCTCCGGCTCCAGGTTAGGATTACCCAGCAGCGGATATCCGGTCGAGATATCGCCCTGCCGGTTCGTATATAAATAGGTATACTGCGGTTCCTGATAATACATGCCATAGTTGAAGTGGATCATCGATTTCTCGGAAATCGGGAAAGACACACCCAGACGCGGCGACAGGCGACTCTTGCTCTCGGCCCTCTCCCAGCTTATGACCGTATCTTCGGGAGTGGCGTTGAACGAGATGTCGGCGTTGCGATAGTCAAAGCGCAGGCCGAGATTCACGATGAAGTAGTCATATTCCATCTTATCCTGGATGAAGGCCGAGGCATAAGTCGGCTTGCTGGTATAGAGTTCCCCGTAAGGATTGGTGTTGAAGAACTGCTTTGAGTCCCAGTTCAAATTGTATTTGCGGTACTCCACGCCGGTCTTCATCTGGTGATGTTTGTTAACCTGGTCGATCATGCTGAGCTTGAACGAGTTATACCACGTTTTCCGCTCCTGGTAATAGGGCAGAAAATCATCACCAACGGTGAAACCAACCACCTGGAGCGGGTCGGTATAATCAACCGTGCCCCGGTAGTTATCCTCGTGGATGGTGCCGTCGTAGATGCCGTCGGCATCTTCTGAATATCCCGGCCAATCTTTCCAGTAGACATCCATAAGGTCTTTCGGCGCGGTCTTGGTAGCCGTATGGAAACGGTTAAACGTCGCCGAAAGAATCATGCTCTCGCTGAAATTGTAGTTACCGGTAATTCCGGCCAGGTATGAAGTCTTTTTGAAACCCGGCCCACCGTCAAGATTGAAATCATAAGAAACGTCGTTAACGTCTCGGTGCTGGTAAACATCTCCATCGGCCTTGTAATATGAGAAATTGGTCTGCAGCTTCATGTTCGCCATCGGCTGCATGGAGAATTTCGCCGTCCCGGTATAGCCTTTGGACTCGTTGCTGGGCAGGAAGGTCGGATCCTTCAGGAACTCGCCAGCCGTGAAGAAGGTAAACTTCTTGGCGTCGAGACCCGGAATCGGTCCTGACAGGTTAAAGGAGATCGACCGGTTGTCAAAGAAATCCAGTGAACCCCAGCCACCCTGAGTAACGTCGTAGTGCTTGGTCAGGCCTTCGTATACTCTGACCCCGCCGTGGTACTGGTCGTTACCCTCACGGCTGACCGCGCTGACAACGCCGGAGAGAGCCTCGCCGTACTCAGCGGTATAACCGCCGGAGGTGAGTGACAGTTCTTCGAGGGCGGACGGTATGACACGCAGCCCCGAATTGGACACAAACGGATCCTGAATCGAGAAACCGTCGTAGTAAAAAGTCACCTGTCCGGCACGACCACCGCGAACGTGGAGAGAGTTATTGGCGTCAACAACCACACCCGGGTAGTTGGTCAGGATGGACTGCAGGGTAACGATATTCGGCAGCGTCTTGAGTTGGTCGGATGTGAAGATGACTTTGGACGCCGTCAAATCCTTCTGAATGACTGGATTCGCGGCACTCACGATTACCGGCTGTTCGAGCACGTAAGGCGTACTGGACAGCTCGAAATCCAGCGGTGTAGTGAGATCAACGAGCACTCGCACGTCCTGGCCGATGACCGACTCAAACCCCACGAAGGAGGTTGAGATGTTATACTTGCCACTCGGGACATTAATAATGAAGTACTCGCCGTCGAAGTCCGTGATTGTTGAGATGTCAGTGCCAAGAACCCGCACGGTAGCCCCTTCGATTGGTTCCCCGGTCTTGGCATTTACTACCACTCCGGAAACTTTGCCGCTCACTCCTGCGAACGCCTGCGCTTGGATTAGTAGTAAAAGTAAAACCAGAGGGAGTGCCAACAGTTTTAGCATCTTTCGAAACAAGGCAATACCTCCTGAGGACATGTAATCTTTCATCCTGCTATTTATTGTTCGAATTATCTCATATAAGCCGTCTGACACGACTTGTAATAATGTATCGGCAGGCCGAATTGAAACCTTAGGTGTTGAAGTCCAGTTTGTGGATAGTCGTATCCCCATAGAAATTGCCGATGTTAAGTTTCTTTGGCTTTTTCCGATAAAATGATTATTGCAAAACAAGGGTTTTTCGCGGCTGGTGGTCCGGCCGATGTGACAACTTATGGGATATCAACAGATAGAGGATAAGGATATTTGCGTCTAATGCGAAATTATCTCAAAGGGATCCTTATACTTTTTGCTTTTACCTTCCTTTGGGGATTTCCCGACGTCAGTTCGGCTGCCGCCGGTACCAACATAGTCATACTCAAAAGTGATAATCTGAAATCTACCCAAAGGTCGCTTCACGGAATCAAAAAGGTAATTAACCGTAAACACAACAATATCGTTTACAGCGAGTACCTCGTGAATCAGTCACTGGGGCAGGACTTGCTGATAATCGATTCGGTAAAGACACTGAAGCCTTCCTTGGTCGTGACGCTGGGGACATCCGCCACCAAACTGGCGCAAGATAATTTCACTGAGATACCCATCGTCTTCTCCTCGGTAATGTACCCGGTCCTGTCGGGGTTCGTGGAATCCATGGCGCGACCTGGGAAAAATATTACCGGGGCTTCCCTTAACATTGCCGTCGACGTGCAATTCAGAACGTTTCACGATATCATGCCCAACCTCACGAAAATCGGCGTTCTCTACAGCAAGAATACGGCTCGTCTGATTAAACCGGCGCAGGCAGTCGCCAAGAAAATGGGCATGAGCCTAACGGCGGTGCTGGTAAACGAAAGCAAAGAATTGCCGGGCGCGCTGGATTCTTTGGCCAGAACGGTAGATGGTATTTGGTCGGTGGCGGACGCGGAGTTGTTCACGCCGCAATCGACGCGCTATATTCTGCTGAACACACTGCGCAAGGGCATCCCGTTCATGGGTTTTTCGAGGCACGTGGTCGAATCCGGTGCCCTCTTCGCCCTTGATTTCGATTACAAAGCAGTCGGCCAGCAGGCCGGAGCCATCGCCGCGCGCGTTATCGACGGCGTGCCGCCCGGTAAGATCAGTGTTTCCACGGTCGACGTTCTGTGGTTCCACTACAACGAGAAAACCGCCAAACTTATCAACGTGTCCATTCCCTCGGAGTTGATCGCCGTTGCCAAGGAGGTGTACCGATGACCCTCCTTAAGTTTGCCAACAGCCTGAAACTTCGCACCAAGTTTGGAATTCCCATATCGGTGCTCCTGGTGGCCAGTATCGTGGTTATTACCAGCTACCTGATAGACCGGCAGGCCGACGGATATCGGCGCGAGCTGGAGACCAGCGGCGAGACAATGATCGCCATTCTGGCCAATAACGCCGAGAGCGGTGTCATATTCGAGTCCACATATGAACTCGACGAGATCCTGCAGTTGCTGTCTCAGTTCGAGGTAGTCGAGTATGCCTGTATCACTAACAAAGAGGACATTATTCTCTCCGAGATAGGCCAGGCTCTTCAGGGTTATGAGCAGACCAAGCCCCTCTACCACGATGCTTCGGACGATGAAGGACATCACAACTTTTTCATCCGCAATGAATACGGACAGGAATTCATCGAACTGAGCAATCCCATCGTAACGCGTATCCAGAATCTGGGACGTGAAAACCTTGGAATCACGGGCGGTCTGGATAACTCCTTCAAGCAGTCCTATGTCACCGAAGAGATTGGACGAATCAAACTGGTCCTGAACCTCGAAACTGTGAACCAGTCAATTGCCGAATCACGCCGCACGGCCATTCTCATCGCGGTGGTTGTGCTTCTCATCACTATTATCATGCTCACGTTCTTCGTCCGGTTCATCACCAAACCGGTCAAGATGCTCGTTGACATAACCGACCAGGTTTCTCGTGGTGATCTAACCCAGAAAGTCGAATTGGATCAAAATGATGAAATCGGGCACCTGGCCCGGACTTTCAACCGAATGATCGAGTCACTCAAGCATTCCCGCGACGAGATCGAGGAGTACAACCGGAACCTGGAGCAGAAAATAGTCGAGAGAACGCTTGAGCTCGAAGAGATCCAGGCCCAATTGGTGCAGTCGGAAAAGCTCAGCGCTATCGGGCAGTTGGCGGCCGGTGTTGCTCATGAATTGAACAATCCTCTCGGTGGCATTCTCGGTTATGCCCAGTTTGCCCTTGAGAAGTTGAATAAGAGCCAGACGGCCGAAGAAACCGCCAGGGACAAGGGAAAATATATCCGTTATCTGACCGACATTGAGGTCCAGGCGCGTCGGTGCAAGACAATCGTGCAGAACCTGCTGCGGTTCTCGCGTTCGTCCAAAACGACCGACTTCAGCGATGTCGATATCAACCAGGTGATTGGGGACACCATCACCTTCGTGGAACACCAGTTGCATATGAATCAGATTCAACTGAAAATGGAACTTCACAAGAATCTTCCGACGATTCAGGGTGACACCGGTCAATTGCAGCAGGTGCTTACCAATCTGATCCTCAATGCCATGCATGCCTCACCTCCCGATACTGAGATCCAGGTAATCTCCCGCTTTAGTCCGGCGCTGGGAGAATTCGGCGGCACGGTCGAGATTCTCATAATCGACCAAGGCAGCGGTATCTCACAAGAGAACGTCAAGAAGATCTTCGAGCCGTTCTTCACGACCAAACAGGTCGGCAAGGGCACCGGGCTGGGCCTTTCGGTAAGTTATGGTATAGTCAAGGATCACGGAGGTGAAATCAAAGTGGAATCCAAGCCGGGTGAGGGTTCAACCTTCATAGTTATTTTGCCGGTTCAGAAACCCCAGCCGGCCTCCGATAATGTGAGTAATGAACTACAGACAAAGAACTGATTTAACCGCCGTTCGATAGAAGCTGAGTCTTATGGAGAAGAAATCGATTTTGATCGTTGATGACGAGGAGGTCATCCGGGATTTCCTGTTTGAAGTCCTCTGCGATGACTACCAGATCTCCACAGCGACCGACGGCGATGAGGCGATTGAGCAGATCAAGGTTCGGTCGTTTGATTTGATCATTACCGATCTGAAAATGCCCAGGGTCTCCGGAGAAGAGGTGGTCAAATTCGCACAGGAAACTACCCCCAAATCGAAGGTGATCGTAATTTCGGGCTATTCAAGTTTGTACTCGGTTAGCCAGTCAGTAAACAGCGGAGCGTCGGCGTTTCTGTCCAAGCCATTCAGCATCAAAGAGCTGTTGCAAGCAATAGACAACGCCGCGACAGAGTAAGGACCGATTATGGTAAAGGTACTGGTGATTGATAATTCCGAGGTAATTAGAAATTTGCTTACGGAATATTTGACGGATTTGGGATACGTGGTGGAGAATGCCATTAACGGGCTCGACGGCATCGAAAAAGCCCTGAGCGGCGATTACGATGTTGTTATATGTGATATTCATATGCCCAAACGCAACGGTTACCAGGTGTTTAGCGAGGTCTCCGGGCAAAAACCCAATCTGCCCTTTATCATGACCGACTCCCTGCCGGACACACTGGCGGAGAGAGCCGTGAACGAAGGGGCCTATGCTTGTCTGTCAAAACCATTTAATCTCGACCAAGTCAAAAAAACCATAGATCAGCTACTGGCCAAAGCCAGGACAAAATGAGTGAAACTAAACACAGCACCTATATTCTGGTTGTCGATGACGAGGACATCGTCGTTTCTCTGGTTCGTGATGCCCTGGAGGACGAAGGTTACCATATTGACACCGCTTCCAACGGCACCAGCGCCCTCAAGATAATTACCGAAAATCAGATTGATCTGCTGATCACCGATATCCGTATGTCCCCCATGGACGGCATCGAACTCTCGCGCCGGGCCCGGGAATTCAGCCCGGACCTGAACATAATCTTCATGACCGGTTATGCCAATTTGAATTCGGCCAAGGACGCCATCAAGCACGGGGCCGTTGATTATATTCTAAAACCCTTTGAGTTGGCCGAAATCCGTCAATCGGTTGCCAAAGCAGTCGAGAAAATTCAACAGGCCGCGACCCAGAAAAACTCCGCCAGCCAGCTCGACCGCCTGACCGACCTCAGCCAGATGCTTTACGAGGTCGGTGACTGCAAGTCACTGGTAAGGATTTCGCTCCGGTTTGCCATGATACAGTTCGAGGCCACCAGCGGATCAATCCTCTACTGGAACTCCAGCCGCACTGACTTCCGCCTGATAAGCATAGAGAATGGCCAGACGTCCGAAACCACCCTGATCGAGCAACCGCTGGTCGAAGTGCTGAGTCATCTCGATGCCTCTCAATTCCATCAGCCGCTGATGATCGAGAGTCTTGATGATCACCCACTCGGTCACCTGGCAACTAATCCGGAAATCGGTTGTACTCTCTTTCCCGAGTGGCAGCAAGACGATAAGATGCAGATCGTGGCCATCCCGGTCAGCCGAACTGACTCCCTGTACGGCATTTTTACTCTGGGAGTCGTCAAAGGTACTGTCGATGTTGAACCGGCGAATCTCAAACTGATGTCGATCATGGCCAGCCAGTTGGCCCTTTCGCTGGAAAATGTGTTCCTTCTGGAAGAAACCCAGACCGCTTATTCCCGCCTCAAACAACTCCAGGACGAGACTATTCAACTGGAGAAAATGGCCGCCCGTGGTGAGATTTCCGCCGAGATCGGACACGAACTGAACAATTTCCTGGGCGTCGTGGCCGGAAACCTGTCGCTGCTTGAGTTTCAGATGCAGAAGCAAAACTATGACCAGTTGTCCAAGTACACTACGGTCATGAATGAAAATATTGAGAAGATCAAGAAATTCACCGCCAACCTGATGGACCTCAGACCGATCGCCTCGCAGAAGGAGATCATCTCGGTTAATCAGTTGCTGGCGGAGGTTATCGACTACCTGAGACCACAGAAACGCTTCAGCGGTGTTGACATTCAGTTCCAGCCGAGCGGGCAGGATATCCTCTTCAAAGCCGACAGCACCCACGTCCAGCAACTGCTGTATAACCTGCTGAACAACGCTGCCGACGCCACCGCTGATCGACCGACGCGAGAAATCAAGGTGTCACTGCAACCTGAACCCATCGGCCAGGCTTTCGTGCTCGCCATCGAGGATACCGGCGTGGGTATCGATAAAGAACTGCTGCAGAAAGCCTTCGTTGAGAAATTCACCACCAAACAGACCGGTCACGGTTTCGGTCTGTTGGTTTGCAAGCGAATCATCGACGGTCACGATGGAAAACTGACCGTGGACTCGGTCAAAGATCAGGGTACTTCCATATCCATAGAATTTCCGATGGCCCGGATCGACAAACCGATCACCGCCGGCGTTTAAACCGGTCCTCCCCCAAATTCATCAACATCACAATAGGCTCTAAAACCTGCGACTCCCCCGCTGAGTTATCGGCTCTCCCTTTTTGCACAGCGGGCAGTCGTCCGGTTCCCAGGCGTCGGCCGCAACCGTCGTCAACGCCTTGAAAGGATAATCAAACTTCACCGTCCCGTTCGAGCGGTCCAGCATCTCGCTGATACCGACGATGTCAGCCTCGTATGATTCTACCAGGTCAATGACTTCAAAGATTGACCGGCCCGTCGTGAGGACGTCGTCCACGATAACGACCTTCCGTCCTTTCTCCAGAGAGAAACCCCGCTTGAAAACGCGGCCATCCTCCCCCGGCTCGGCATAGATAGATTCGACTCCGAGATACCGGGCAACATCGTAGGCGATGATAATGCCGCCGGTGGTCGGTCCCACCACCGTCTGCACGCCGCTGTCTCTGAAGATGTCAGCCATGGCTTCACAAATTCTAGTGCACGTGGCCGGCTGTTTAAGCAGCGTGAATTTCTCATAATAAACATCGCTGTGCTTACCGGACGTCAGTTTGAAGTGCCCCCTGAGAAGCGCTCCGGAGTCCTCGAAAAGTCTGAGCATGTCGTCCTGGTTCATTTCTCCTCCGTAAAAATAGCTATTGCCGTTGAATGACATTCAGTATGTGAAATTGATATCAGGCATCGTGCGTTGTTCAGGCGGGCATTTAAGTCGGACGGAAGATGCAAAAGCAGTCCGGATTCATCGGGCAGCACCTGGATGATGTTAAGTGGCGGTCTGTCTTCGAGATAATGTCCCAACGCCTTCACTACCGCTTCCTTGGCGGCAAACTGGCCCGCCAGGAATGCAGCCTTGTTCGGCAGCGCTTGGAACTCGGTCATTTCCAGCGGTCCCAGAATGCGCCGAACAAAACGTTCACCGAACTTTTCGATGTCTTTTCTCAGACGTTCAGTTTCCGCTATATCGATACCGATCGACGTGATCACCGGCTGTTTCCTTTTTTTTATTTCACGGCCGGATTAACATATTATATTATTATCAACGGGGCAACCGTTGCCAAAAAATAGTTGCTTTGATGTGTTTAAATAATGACCTTAATGACAGACGAAGATAACCGGAGAGAAGGGTGGTATTTGAAAATTTCTAACACTCAATTGATGAAGGTCGCCTCTCCATTGCTGAGTAATCGCCGTGACCCGGTCGTTGTTTCAACTTCCGGTAGCGTGACCGAAATGCAAGGTGTGGTTGTAAAAACCCTTTAGCGTGTTGTACTGAGGAGTTCAATCAAATTCCGCATCTCTCTCCGTAAAATTAAAAACCGTCCCCACCGGGACGGTTTTTTTTGCTCTTGATCTCCGGTCAGATTTTTTATGACGATGCCCTGTGGCACCGGCCGGCGACTAAATACCGTAATTGATTCAATTGTCAGGTGGAATACTTAGATCTGCGCCGGTGAGTCACTGATCGCCGCTTTGATGGCCTTCTCATATACTGTCTCACCATCGGTGCGTCGAATGGCCAGGAAGTAGCAGTCGGCACCGGTGGAGACGAAGTACAGGCGGTCCCGCTCAACCTCGTACACACCATTCTCCCGTACGTCCCCGGGAGTCAGTTGCACGAAGATATCCATGACGTCTTTAAGGCTCTTGAAGATTTTGCCGAAGCTGCGCCGGAACTGTTCGGAGCCGTTGACACCGATGAAATTGCCGTCGGTATCCAGGTGAAAGACTTTTTGCACACCGGCTATGTTGACCAAACACTCATATTCGGAAAGATTGCGATCAGACTCCGCCGGTTCTTGCGCCACCTGCGGCTCGAGAGCCGGGGAATCTTCCTGAATGGCGTTCAGCACCACTCCGTGCTGATTCTTGATAATCCCCTCCACGCGGGTCTGCTCGTCGATGGAAGATATCGGCTGCTGTAGTTTCTTCTCAACCTTATGCAACACCTGACCGTCGTTGAGGATCGTGGTCGTGATCCGGGGATACGGACGGTATGCATATTCCGTCTGGACCTGAAAAGACAAGTCCCCATTCTTGACCAACGAAGTTCTCCCTGTTGGGATAAACGTATTCATATCGCACATCTCAGTTTAAGATGTAGTCC
The DNA here is from genome assembly GCA_030619085.1 of Candidatus Zixiibacteriota bacterium. GTDB lineage: Bacteria > Zixibacteria > MSB-5A5 > GN15 > FEB-12 > JAUXCD01. The sequence goes on along the minus strand of JAUXCD010000011.1, from coordinate 3,979 downwards.
CAGTTCTCTGTATTATATCGGCAGATTTAACACGTGGAATAACCACAGAATTGGCAGGAGTAGCATCCCGACTCAAAAACCATAACGCCACTACATTCCGGGCAAACCTCCCCTTTTCCATCGGAGACAACAGCTTGGGAGTCGGACTCAGCGAAGTGCCTGTTCAGAACTTGCGCAATCGCGTCCGGGATGGATGAGACTTTTCCTCCCTTGGAGAAAACCGGGGAGGCCCCTCCGATACCCCGCAACTGGCGAATAATCTGCCGGATATCGACGCCGCTTCGAAGGTTCAGCGATATAAGGCGGCAAATAGCCTCGGTGTCGGCCATGGTCGTGTAGCCGGATTTGCCTATGTCGGCAAAGACCTCAAACGGCCGGCCATCGCGCAAATTAACCGTGACATACAAGTTACCATAGCCGGTGCGAATCTTTTCGGTGAAGCCGGCCAGAAGTTGCGGCCTCTGCTCCACCCGGGCGGTGGTCTCTACCGATGTTTCCCCCGATGACCTCACCGCCAGGACCTGATCAGGGCGGGAGTTATCCCGGTAAATGGTTACCCCCTTGCAGCCCAGTAGAAAAGCCTCGGTAAAGACTGTGCGGACGTCATCGGAGGTCGCCGCCTCCGGGAAGTTGACCGTCTTGGATACCGAGGAATCACAGTGCTTCTGGAAAATGGCCTGCATTTTCACGTGCTCAAGGGGACTTATATCGGCCGCCGTCAAATATACCGCCTTAAGGCTGTCAGGGATGCCATCGATATCTTTCAGCGACCGGGCGGTTTTTATTTTCTGCACTATCTCGTCAGAGTAGCAATCCTTCTCACGGGCGATTTTCTCAAACAGCGGATTAAGCTCCACCATACAGGTGCCATCCATAACATTGCGCTCGAAGGCGATGGCGTAATACGGCTCTATTCCGGATGAACATCCGGCGATGATGGAAATGGTGCCGGTGGGGGCTATCGTGGTAACGGTGGCGTTGCGCATGGCGATATTCTCACGGGCATAAACGGAGTTCTCCCAGTTGGGGAACTTTCCTCTGATCTTAGCCAACTCCGACGAATGCTTGCGCGCCTCCGATTCAATAAAGCTCATCACGCGACTACCCAGTTCATAAGCCTCGGCACTGTTGTACGGCAGTTCCAGCCGGGCCAGCATATCCGCCCAGCCCATCACCCCCAGGCCGATGCGACGGTTCTTCAGGGTCTGCTCTTCAATCTGCTCAAGCGGGTATCGGTTCTGGTCGATGACGTTATCCAAAAAGTGCACGGCCACCCGCACCACTCGGCCCAGACGGTCGAAGTCGATGCCCTTGTGTGGTTCCGAGCGGGTGAAATCGTCCGGTAATTTCTCCAGGACAAACCTGCCCAGATTGATCGAACCGAGATTACATGAGTCGTAAGCCGGAAGTGGTTGCTCACCGCACGGATTGGTGGCCTCGATACTCTCCGACGGAAAGGTCGGGTTGCTGCGATTCATGTGATCGATGAAAATGATACCGGGCTCGCCGGTGCGCCAGGCGTTTTTCACAATCCGGTCGAAGACGTCGCCTGCATCCAGATGCACCTCGCGGCCGTCTATTTCGTGGATCTTACCCGTCCGGGGATTTATGAGCGGATACGAACTGCTTTTTTCAACGGCCTGCATGAAATCATCGGTAACCGCTACCGAGATATTGAAATTGGTGAACTCTCCGGTGTTGCTTTTGCAGGCGATGAACTCCAGAATGTCCGGGTGGTCCACTCGAAGGATGCCCATATTGGCGCCACGACGGGTTCCCCCCTGCTTGACAGCTTCGGTGGAGGCGTTGAATACGCGCATAAAGGAAACCGGTCCCGATGCCACCCCGTGAGTCGAGGCGACAATGGAATCGCGCGGCCGCAGGCGGGAGAACGAAAAACCGGTGCCGCCGCCGGTCTTGTGGATAAGCGCGGCGTACTTATTGGCCTCAAAAATCTCCTCCATGGAATCACCGACCGGCAGGACAAAGCAGGCCGACAACTGTCCCAGGGGCCGCCCGGCATTCATGAGAGTCGGTGAATTGGGAAGGAACTCCAGTCGGGCCATCATGTCGTAAAACGATGCCGCCGACTTCTCGATATCGGCATCGGAAGCGCCGTATTCGCTGTCGGCACGCGCAATGAAACCAGCCACTCTCAGAAAGAGCTCGCGGACAGTCTCGACCACCCGGCCCTGGTTATCCTTGCCAAGATACCGTCTTTTCAACACCGTCAGGGCGTTGTCACTTACTTGTGGATCAATATAGTTGGGCACTATTTACTTCCTGCTATTGTTATCGGATGAAACCGGTCATACATACAACTTAAGGTTGGGCCTATTAACACGCTATCACATTTTTGTGGCAATGACCCCGGAAAACAGCCATATTCAGGTATGCTTCTCGGTAAAGCGATATCTCTACTTGTTATACGGAAATCAGGCGCATGGCGTTTCTAAAAGAACCGGCCGTATCCCGCAAGAGTCTCCTTCGCACCGCCGGTGTTCTCTGGGCGCTGGTCGGCATCTGGCTGACGATCAGGGCGTTTTACTGGTTTTTTGATGGCGATGGGAATATCTACCTTTTGGCCGGAATCGCTCTGTTGATCGGGGTTGCCAAAAGCCGCCTGATGCTCAACTGGATTGTCACCAGAAATATAGAACGCATTTTTGCCCTCTCGCCTCACAAAGACAAAATCTGCATTTTTGCGTTCCAGGCCATGCACTCCTACCTGATTGCTCTATTGATGATCGCGATGGGAATCTTCCTGCGCCGGACGCACCTGTCGCACAACCTGCTGGCCGTTATCTACCTGGCTATAGGCAGTGCTTTGTTTCTGTCGGGACTGAAGTATTTCTTTGTCCGCCGCAGTTAGGCCGGCTTCGTCTCACTGAGCGGGAAGCAGATCCGGGTTGCTGAGTTTGAGCATATCCAGATAGCCGACGCCCCGCATACCGAAATAAGCCTCCGGGGCATCATACAGTTTGTCTTTCAGCGCCTCATCCAGCGAGACAAATTTGTAGCCGTCTTCTTCGAGAGCCATCAGCAGTTCATCGAGCACCAGGGCGTTGAGCTGGTTGGCGCGAAGCTGCAGAATCTGGTGGCAGGGTCTCTTGACAATTTCGCGAGCCAGGTTCTCCGCACGCACAACCTCATCGAGAACATGGGTGATATACTCCGACAGAAGCAGGTCATAGTCGGCCGAGTCAAGCTCACCGCCGCTTTTTTCCACGGTCATATTGTACAGGTAATCCTCTACCACCACCGTAGCATGGACGACATTGATGCCGTACTCCTTCATAAAACTCTTTGCCTGCCGCTTCTTATCCACGGTGTTTCCGTAATGTAGAAACGGGTAACGGAAATAACGCTTCTTCTGACCGAACCCGGATAGCATCGTTTCAATAGCATCGCTACCGGAAACGACATCACCCAGAAAAGTCTCGGCGTCCATTTCGTGAAAATCCTGGTGGGAGTATGTGAGATTGCCCAACCGATGACCGTTGTTGAGCCATTTCCCCAAAAGATCGTAGCTGTTGCCGATTCGGGAACCGACCACAAACCCGGCTCCCTTGACCTCGTGCCGTTTAAGGGCTTCCAGGATAGCATCGGTGACCGCAACTCGGTCGACATCGGTAAACGACTCCGCCACCGGCAGTTCATCGAACGTGATGCAGATTTCCTTGGTGGCTTTCTTGCCCTTCTTGCTCTGAGAATGGGCGCGTTCGGTGCCAATCACGCCGACAACAAAATATACCAGTGCAGCAATCATAAACGAAGCAGCCAGTTGTCTTAAGAAACGAATACGCACTTTGCTCATCTGCCTACCTCGTGAATCATCATGAAATTGGTGGAAACGGTGGAGCCAAACGGCGCTCCCCCGGTGATTACCACCCTGTCGCCGCGGCGCGCCAGTTTGAACTGACGGCTGACCGAATTTACAGTGGTTAGCATATCGCTAAACGATTTCGGCTGCGTGATC
>JAUXCD010000188.1 GCA_030619085.1 Candidatus Zixiibacteriota bacterium | reverse complement strand
GTCAGAATCCCCAATATCAACATCAGCAGCATCGAATGAAAGATGCGCTCGCGCGGGTAGCTGAAAAAGGCCACCACCATGTAGCCGATCAGGCCGTAAATGAGAATCAATCCCCGGATGGTCATCAGCCTGTCGGTGTTTGCTCTTATCAGCCTAACGGCATATACTAATGCCATGACGAATACCAGCAGGTAAGCAAGAAAGCCCGCCACTCCCGTTTCGGTGAGCACCCAGAGGTAGTCGTTGTGCGGTCGCTGGAAATGAATGACTCCCGATTCCGAACGCAGCCCCACGTTGCCATAGCCGGAGATGTGGGTTCGCCATTCTCCCGGTCCCACCCCCAGCGCCGGATGCTCGGTGAACATCGCCAGGGAATTCTCCCATATTCCGAGACGGTCTTTGACCGACTGGTCTTTCATTGAAACGATGGATGTCGCTCGGTCTAAAAGAGCCAGGTCGTCTCGGCCGGCAAGGTAGATTCCCCCGACCACGGCCACCAGCACGACCGCGACCACCGCGGCACGCAGGCCCCGGCGAGGTGCACCCGCCGCCCGGCTCTGGTCACGAAGTCTCTTGCGGAACAAAACCGCCAGAATAGCTGTCACCACAGTAGCGGCTACCAGTGCTACCCACACCCCACGGGTGCGACTGATAACGATCAAAGCCAGCGATACGATGAGCGCGGCGCAGGAGCAGGCAGTCCACAGGCGCGTGGTTTTGGTCAGGGTATAAAAGATAAACGGTACACAGAGGAATATTGCCGACGCCAGCAGATTCTTATTGGCCATGGTTCCGTATGGTACGATGTTGCCCGGAAGTGATATAAAAGCAATGTTAAGGTATTGACACCAACCGACCAGCGCCAGCAGCAACGCCACGACGGTGATAGTTCGCGAGATGTGGTGCATAAGCGATGGATTCCGCACCATTGCCACCGAGATCGCGCCGAGAAAAATAAACGGCGTTATCGTCTTCGATAGTTGAAACAGACTTTCGCCGATATTGGCCGTCTGCGACAGCGACAGCACACACAGGCCACAATAGAGCGCCGCGACAATGAAGATTCCCCGTGAGAGGATGCTGAGATCATTGGGGACAGAATGCTTTTTTCTTTCGACCGCAAGAACAACCGGCAGCAACAGCGTGACAACCGCCAACAGCAGAAATCGCGGCAGCAGCACCGGATCGATAGTCAGGTTGGTGTATATGAACGGGATAACGGCAATGGCAATGAGTATGAGCGCCGAGGATACTCCGGTCACGTTTTCCTCTTAAGCGTCAGTTTTCTGTCAGGCCTGGCAGCCGTTCAGTTGAGAGACTTACCCAATCGTTCGAGACTATCGAGAGGGCCGATCAGCACCAGAATATCGCATTCGCTCAGGACGGTGTCAGGTTCGGGGGCGATTATCATCTGTTTGCCTTTTTGCTTGATGCCGATGATAGTGACCCCGTAATCCTGCTTGATTTTCGATTCCACGAGCGTCTTGCCGGACAGCCGACAATTGGCCGGGATAATCAACTCCTCGATCGACAATCCGCCCTCGCCGAGCGATGTCATTTGCATGAAGTCCACGACATTGGGTCGCAGCGAAGCCATGGCCATGCGCATACCGCCCAGGATGTGGGGCGTTACGACATGGTTGGCTCCCGCCCGCATGAGTTTCTTTTCGCCGCCTTCCATGTCAGCGCGGGCGATGATTTTTAGTTTTTTGTTCATATCGCGCGCAGTCAGGGTGAGATAAACGTTCTGGGCTTCGTCGGGGAGTGTCGAGATAAGAGTGCTGGCCGATTCAATACCTGCCGACCGTAGCGTGTCTTCGTCGGTTGAATCCCCCTGGACGAAAGGAACGTGCTCGTCGACCAGTTGCGCGATAGCGTCATCGTTTCTCTCCAGCACGACAAACGAAACGCCGCGTCTCTGGAATTCGGAGGTTACGTGGCGTCCGACTCGTCCGTACCCGGCAATAATGTAGTGCCCTGTCATTTTTCTTATCCGGCTATCCATTTTTCTCCTTCCAAGCATCTCCCTGATTTGGCCTTCAAGAACCATCTGTCCGACGACCGTCGCGGTATATCCGGCCAGCCCCACTCCAAATATGATGAGGAACATGACAAATGTCCGGCCCTCACTGTGCAGCGGGTTGACCTCACCAAAACCCACCGTTGACAGCGTGATGACCGTCATATAAAGAGAATCGACCGGCGACATCTCTTCCAAATACATAAAGCCGACGGTGCCGACCAGCAACACGACCAAAAGGCCAAACGCGACCAATCGCAGTTTCTGTTCGGGGGTCATTGGCCTGCTCATGGACTTCTTCATATGAATCAACTATATGTTTTATATTGCACATTTTCCACAAAAAACCTGCAACCGACCGGCCTTGACCGGCCCTAAAATTTTGGGGTAACGGCAATTCCAGAAGGCATAAACTGCGACATCTATCGCAAAAAGGACCGAGAAATTGATTGCAAAACCGGCCTTGTTTTGGTAAACATCGATAACGCTGTTATAAGTGAAACCTTTTAGCCGGCAAAGTCACACCGTAATGCGCCCTTTTTTCATATACCATTTCCCCGCAATTGCATGTGCCACAACGATTATCACTCTGTCGTCGGTACCCAACCTGACTGTCCCGGAAGTGCGGTTTCTGGCCTCGGACAAGGTCGCTCATTTCATCGAATACGCCGTCTTCGCCTTTTTAGTCTACCGGTCTTTCTCCCATCTGTTCACTGGCCGAATCACCCGCACTTTTCTCTTCTCAGGGCTGTTTCTATCGCTTTTTGCCCTGACCGATGAGATATATCAGCATTTTATCCCGGGGCGTTTTACCGATGCCTACGATTTCGCCTCGGACTTAATCGGGGCATTCTTGGTACTAATCTTGCTGAGTATGCTGGCAAAGAAGCGTCAGCGAAGCCTCCGCGCCTGATCGGTCCTGCGGTCAAATTAGCCTGTGGCTATTGACTTTTCCCTGATATGGCTTATATTTGGCGTGGTTAGGAATGTGTCAGTTGTACACATCTCTTCGAATGAACGCTGTTACTGCATTTTTGGTCTAACAAACTGTACTCGGATCATTATTGCCGGGAGCTTTGAGGTAAATCAAGCCGGTGGAGATAGAATTTTATCAGCCACCTTTTTTACATTTAGACTTCGGGAGCAATGCCATCTTCAGGCGGGAACATATTTTGAAAGCGACAGCTAAGCGGTCAAAGGCGAAAACGCCCGTCCGGATTGTTCCCCCGAACATATATCGAATACTAAAAGTCTGAACGTCTATCTTAAGGAGTTTCAAACGATGCGTGTCAAGTTCTTCGTCAGTCTGCTCTGTGTCATGCTGTTCTCTTTTGGAATGGCCTGGGCACAGGATGGAGCCATAACTCTGGACCACGTTGATGGTCTTTATCATCCCGACTTGTCGCCCGGTACCGACACATTGAACACCGGCGATACAATCACCTTCCACATCCGTATGAACAACAACACCGGTGGTTTTATCACCGGATCTACCAACGCCTTTCAGGTTTATTCACCGACTGGTACCGAGTGGGACACCACTACTGGGGCCTGGACCGACGCCGTCACCGCTGCTATGTATGACGTTACGCCCATTGTAAACCCATTCAGTGATGACGGCATGGGTGCTGACACTATCGGTTTCGGCGGCTTCAAGTTCTTCGCGCCGGGGATCCCGCCCGACTTTAACGAGGTGGCCTGGACAATTGATATCGGCCCTATTGATGCATCGTATCACAAAGGCCAGATCTGCATCGACAGTTGCTTCTATCGTCCGATCGGTTTTTGGAAATGGTCGACCACAGTGGGTGACAGGTATCCGACCTGGGATGGCCCATACTGCTTTGTCGTCTGGGATTCAACCAACGTCGGTGGCAATGAGCCACCAGTCCTGGGCGAAATCGGTCCTCAATCGACCAGCGAAATGGTTGCCCTGGCTTTCGGCGTATCGGCCACTGACCCCGAAGCAGGCCCGATTACACTTACGATGACCGACACCGACCTGCCGCCGGCCGCCGTCTTCTCTGACAATGGCAACGGCACGGGCGACTTCAACTGGACGCCCACTTACGACGACGCCGGCTCGTATACGGCTTTGTTCATCGCCACCGACAATGAAGCCGATGCCGACAGCGAACTGGTATCTATCGAGGTCATAAACGTCAATCGCCCGCCGGTCCTGGCCACGATTGGCAATCAGACAATCGGCGAGGGCGTCAATCTGACTTTCCCGGTTAGCGCAGTTGATGCCGACAGCGATGATCTTACACTTGCCATGACCACGGCTGGCCTGCCGCCCGAGATGGCCTTCACCGACAACGGCGACGGTACCGGAACGTTCAACTGGACGCCCGCCGACGGCGAAGACGGCGTATATACAGCCGAATTTACGGCCGACGACGGCACCGACCAGGATAGTGAGACTATCACTATCACCGTCACCGCAGCCAATGAGCTTCCGGTCCTGGCCCCGATCGGCAATCAGGCCGGCACTGAGGATGCCATGGTGACCTTCCCCGTCAGCGCCACCGACGCCGACGGAACGACTCCGGCTCTCTCCATGCAAAGCACTGAGTTGCCCCCGGCGGCAACGTTCACCGACAACGGCGACGGCACCGGTACTTTCAGTTGGATGACGACTTTTGACGATGCCGGTGATTATGAGGTTACGTTCTACGCCACCGACAACGGCGTTGAGCCTCCCGTGGCAGTCTCGGAGACTATCACCATATCCATTGCCAACGTAAACCGCATGCCGGTGCTGACCGAAATCGGTCCGCAGGCTACCGACGAAAATGTCAACCTGACCTTCCCCGTTTCGGCCACCGACCCCGACGGTCTGTCACTGACTCTGGTCATGACCGATACCGATTTACCGGCCGAAGCGTCATTCACTGATAACGGCAATGGCTCCGGCACCTTTGACTGGACCCCGACTTACGATAACGCCGGCGTGTATACCGCCTGGTTTATCGTCTCCGATGGCGAAGCTGCCGACAGCGAAATGGTTACGATCACTGTCGACGATATGAACCGTCCGCCAGTACTCGCTGCAATCGGCGACCAGGCCGTGGGCGAAGGCGATCTGCTCGCCTTCGGAATCGCTGCGGTTGATGCCGATGGCAATGCTATCACGCTGACCATGACCAGCGCCGACCTGCCGCCTGAAGCAGTGCTCACCGACAACGGCGATGGCACCGGCGATTTCTCCTGGCAGACAACGGCTGCCGACGGTGGTACCTATACGGCTACTTTCCGTGCCGAGGATGAGTTCGGCGCGTTCGATGACGAGACAATCACGATCATCGTCAGTGACATAAACTTCCCGC
>JAUXCD010000113.1 GCA_030619085.1 Candidatus Zixiibacteriota bacterium | reverse complement strand
TTTTCTTGCTCCTGTTATGTTATACATTATATGCCAGGAAAAAACAGGGGGGCGCCTGGCCCCCTTGTTTTAAAAACCATACGTCATCTTTGCATAGATATTGTCGTTAAGTTGGAACTGACCAAATTTGGTCGATTCGTTGTTGCCATCGCAGAAATTGCCACCGAGCGTCAGGGTCACCTCATCGGTGTACTTGTACGACGCCGACAATCTGGCATAGAGGTCTTCGTCCGATGGCGAATAGAACATGAAGCCGGTCAGGGTGAGCAGCTCCGAATTGAGCAGCTTGGTGATTCGCGAGGTCAGCAGGTGCCTGAGTTCCTCACGGACGTATGCGCCCACGGCCTGCTGCTGCATCTCGTAGATGTTGTGGTCGAGCATGTAGTCGGCTTTCCACTGAATATTGGCCGTGAGGTTGGTGGCAACCTGTCTTTCGAAACCAAGCAGACCGCTGACACTTGAGTTGGGCATCATCGGATCGTCACCGTCGCGGTCATCACGGGAATCAAAATAGCCGCCTTCCATCCAGACAATACCACCGGCGAGGCTGCCTCTCATCGAAGCGCCGTAAACATTCAAGCGCGGATACACCGGCATCGGCATACCACCGACCATAACCGCCCCCTGGGGATTCTTGTAGAAACCATGGTAGAAATACAGGGCGGTGTTGAAACCGGCCACATAGCGATTGAACCGCGCGGCCAGTTCACCGTTTTTGAATTTGGCCTCGGGCAGGGTCGGATCGAAGAAGTAATCTTCACCGACAATTTCTCCCCGGCCACTGTCAGCCATCGGATTGTAGTAGCTCAGTTTGCGACCGGTCGGCAGACGATTCGCCTCAAAGCGGGGCGTGTACACCAGCGACAAAGCTCCCACCGGATTGTAATACTCAATTCTCAGAGCGCTCTGGGGCGCTTTCAGGTACTGGTCATCGCGACCAACAAAGAACGACCGGTAGTCTTTGGCGAATACGTCGTTGATAAAAACCAGATCGCCGGTTCCCCAGGTGAGTATTTGGCGACCGATTTTGAAATCGAGATTATCGCCGACGCGGAACTTGAAGTAGCCTTCGCGAAGTTCCCAGTCATATTTCACGGAGTCAGCGCCATCGTAAACAAAATCAAGTCTCCCGAAAAACTCGCCGTTGTCGCCAAAATGTTCGGCTCGCAACTGCATCCTGGTTTCGGAAGCGGTCATTTCGGTAGCGGTGGGATTCGCCTTATCGAGACGTCCACCATACAAACCCTGCAGAAAACCGTCCACCGTGACATCGGCGACCACCGGGACCGCCAATGCGGCGGTCACCAGCAATGCTACAAAGTATTTTAAGGTCTTCATGATTATCCCTCCCTCGCGCTACTTAATGTACTGGCGCGGCGGATTCTTGAGATAACGCTCTGAGAACATGTCCGCCGTGATTCCCCGGTTGTAAGTTATCCGTGAGAAGTCAACCGTCGTCTTGCGGTTCTTCTTGACGTCCTGCATGGAGCGCAACGTCACGGTGGTGATACCGTCGATGACGTCAATCTTGTCAGCTGTGAATATCTTGACCAGTTTATCTTTCTTGTTAAAATACTCTTCGCGCAGGGGCATGAAGGTTTCCTTGTCGATAAAAGACACTTTTCTGGCAAACGCCTTGTACGCTTCTTTCGGAATCGACTCAATGACGTAGGCGGCCTTGCCGTCGATGGTCGAGTCACCCTTCAGGGTGTGATTATCCAGAGTCCAGTGACGCCCGGAAACATCTTCGTAGCTGAAATCCGAGCCGACAAAGCTGGAGTTCTTGTCATCGGCCGAGATGGGTTTGATGAGGTCAACCGAGGGCACATAGATCCAGCGGGCATCGTTGCCATCGGGGTTTTTATGAACCATGAAAGTCAGTCTGGAAACATCGGACGGCTTCTTAAAGTAAGTGTAGTACATCTGGTTGCCGCCATCGACCTCGTCCAGGCGAAGCATGGTGAATTCACGAAGTCGCTCTTTTCCCTTCTTGTCGATGATAGTCATAGTCACGTCGGCCACGCCGTCATCGGCGGCATAGTAATAGGCCATGTGGGACTTCTTCATGATCTCGGTAGCGTCCTGCGCTACGGCGGCTCCGGTGACTATTGACATGGCGACCAGGGCCAGAATCAGTTTTGTAATTGCACTCTTCATTTTTCTTTTCCTTCTATTCACGTTTTATTTATTTCAGTTTATCAGGCATTCTGTGTTTGTACGGCAACCACCTCTGCCTTCGCTTTTTTCTTTGCGACAAAGAGCGTGCGTTTGAAAGTCTTTGATAGGGCCGGCAGCAGCAGCATCGTGACCAGCCCGGAAACGACCATGATAGCCAGGAAGAACGCCCCGACGGTGATGTAGGGAACCAGCGTGGAAAACAGCATGGGCACAAATCCGATCGCGATCACCAGCACGTTGCGGATGATGGCCCGGCCGGAGCCCTCGAATATCTCGTGGAAGGCTTCGTTGAAGTCATGATTGCGCCTGTATATCGTCCTGATACGCTGGATGTAATGGATGGCGAAGTCAATTGACAGCCCCAGCGTCAGCGATGACAACACCGCTACGGGCATATCGTACGGTTTGCCGATGTAGCCGATGAAAGCGTAGATGGCCATAATGGTGATGGTCAGCGGCAGCATAGAGATCAGACCCCAGCGGACGGACCTAAAGAGGAATACCATCATAAAGAACACCACTATATAGGAACCCAGCAGCGACTTGCGCAAACCGGTGACCATCTTATCCTGCCAGGCGATATTGATATACGGCAGTCCGGCCCAGTGAACGTTAATCCCGACCGGCGGCGGGTTATCCTGCATGAAATTGGTCGCACGATCGACCACAGCGGATACTTTCTGGTTGTCGCCGTTGGTGAGTTGCACCCAGAGGTTACCCTTGGTGTAATCGGAAGTTACAAACTTGAACAGGTCGTCCGGGTTGCCACCGGACATTTCGAACAAAAACAGCATCTGGGCAACTTCGTCCTGATTGTCAGGAATAACTCCATCGGCCGGGTCCCCACCAAAAAGTTCATAACGTACCTTTTTGACAATATCCGACAAGCCGGTGGTGGCGCCGACGATCTCGTCTTTGACCAATTCGTTCTGCATCGCCTCCATGTAATTGAGAACTTCCGGAGACTTCAGCATATCGTCCTCCTCGCCTGCAAAAACGAGGTAGTTCATGTAGGTTCCGGCCAGGTGATTGTTCATGGCCTCATCGGCCTGGCGAATGGGATGTGACTTCTTGAACCACTTAACGGGGTTGTCATTCACTTCAATCATTGATAATCCCACCGCGGACACCACCACCACGAACAGCACCGCGCCGATAATCGACAGGTTGCGGCGACCGGAGATATTGCGAAAGCCGTGCATCAACTTTGACAGCGGGCCGTGCTCTTCGTCGGTCTGGCCGAAATTATGCAGAGTCTTGTTGGAAATCAGCATGGCGATGGCCGGGTTCAAAGTGAGCGAAAGCAGCCAGGACATGATGATGCCGAACGCTACGAAAATTCCGAATACCTGCACCGGGGGAATCGGGGTCAAAGCCAGCGATAGAAAACCCGCCACGGTGGTCAGCGACGTAAACAGCATGGGAACAAACAATTCATTAATAGAGTGGCGGATGGTCGCGTCTTTGTGCTTGTACTTTTTGTAGTGATCGTGGAACTCCGATATGATATGGATAGAGTTAAGCACCGATATCGGTATCAGGAATATGGGAATCATGGAAGACATGATATGGACGGTGTTGCCGGTAAGAATCAGCAGACCCATGGACCATATCACTGACATTATAGCCACCACCATCGGCGCCAGCACAATCTTCATGTTGCGGAAGAACAGAATCATCAGCAAAAAGATGATCAGCATGGCGGCCGGAGCCGAGTAAGCCATCTGGGAGAACATTTCTGACCCGAAAGAGTCTTCCGCCACCGGCAGTCCGGCGATGTGATACTTTTCATTGCCGCCGTACTTCTTCGTAATTTCGGTAATCTCAGCGGCGATGCGGTGCGACATGTCTTTGGATTCAATAGGCACGAACACGGCGATGGCCTTGCCGTCATCGGAAGCCAGCTTGCCCCGAAGGACCGGGTTGGCCTTGATGCGACCAAGGATGTAGTCAGCCTCCTGCTGCGTCTCTATCTCATCCTCCATCAAGGTTCTAATGACGATTGCGCCGCCGGAGCCCTGTCTGATGTCATCGACCGTCGAGGGAGCCAGGATGTCGTCGACGATGACTCCTTCGATCTCTTCAATCTCACCGGTAATTCTATAGATTCTGTTGAGCAGGTCGGGTTTGAAAGCGCCGTCTTCGGCAACAACTCCGACCGCGATGAAGTCTGAAAGATCGAAGTCTTCTTTGGTCTGCATATCAAAAACCCGATTCGGCTCGTTCTCAGGGAGCATATTCTCAGGGTCTGTATCGATCTTCATATTGGGAAACTGGGCAGCAAAAAAGGCCGTGATAGCCACCGTGATCATTATTGTGGTCCATGGATGCTTAATCGAAAATTCTGTCAAACCTTTTCTCATGTCTTTTCCTTTCACTTTTCCTGGAATTTGTATATGCCGATTAGATGGAGCAGAATAGTAAATGATTCAAGAAAAGTCACAAAACTGACAAATGGTGCCCACGGCACCTTATTGATGGCTGTAAGTTATTGACAGTTAATAGAATATGGGGTTGGCCGGCTTAACGGGTCGGCCGGGTATTGGCTTAGCCGGATTCGACTATTAATGAGGGTATGAAAAAGACTATTTAAGGGCAGGCGGGGAAACAGGACACACAGCGGCAAAAGAATTCATGGCCGGTGGCTATTTCTGCTTCCCGAACTTGGCGTCCCAGCGCTTTTTCAAGGCCTGGTTGAGCCTGACTTGAAGTTCTTGGGGTAGTTGGGTCGGTTTCCCTTCGCAGACCAGTTCCACCGTCTGTTTCATGGAATTGATCATAATACGGCAGTTCTCGCACTTGCCGACGTGCTTTTCAATCTCCTGGCACAATTCCGGGGCCAACTCACCGTCAAGGTAATCGTTGAGTTCGCTGACGTAATCTTTGCATTTCTTAGCCATATTGTTCCTCGAAAACTCCCGATAATCTGTCTCTCAGAGCCAGCCTCGCCCTGAGCACTCGTGACTTGGTAGCAGCCACTGATTCACCGATAATCCCGGCGATTTCCTTTATTGAAAGCTCCTCGTGGTATCTCAGCAGGAAAGCCACCCGATACTCATAAGGCAACTCATCAATAGCCTCATCAAGGACTTTTCTCAGCTCGCCATCCTCGAACACTTCGTGAGGATCTTTCCAGTCGAACAGCTTCAGGTGCGAAACATCGTGAAGTTCCTGGGCTGTATTCGATGGCAGATAATCCTCAATAGGCTTCAGGTCGGCTCGTTTCTGCTTAGCCAACAAGGACTTACCCTCGTTGAGCGCTATCGAATAGAGCCACGTGCCAAAAGACGCCTCACCTCGAAACTGATCGATCTTGTCGATTGCCTTGAGAAAGGTATCCTGGACAATGTCTTCGGCGTCCTGGTCGTTGCCGGAAAGCCGCCTCGCCAGAGCGTATATCTTATTACTGTGGGCATTTATGAGAGCCGTAAATGCCTTGAAGTCGCCGCTTCTGGCCTTTTCTACCAGTTCTCTTTCATTCATATGACTTCTGTAACGTAAAAACGATTCAGACAAATCACAAGCATCTTTGGATGATTGCCAACAAGTGAAAACCACTTGTTCATAAAGATGCGCCTTAGCGGAAAAGTTCACCTCATAGTGCGAAAATATGTTGATTTCGCCACAAATGTCATTAACTTTAACAGGATTTTATACCGCCGAAACCTCAACGGTTTTTGGTTGGATTAGATAAGTTAGTCGGCCGCAGCGTGACAACCTCGTTCTGCATCAGGTCGTCTATCCCGCCCCGTGCCGTTGCCCCTCCCCCCGGTGCGGGGCGAATCTTATTGTATATACCACGTCCTCTTTCATTCAATCCCACCATTACGTATGTTTTGCATGGTACTGCTTGAGGACTAATAACGTCCAGTTTCTTACTGATGGACGACAACGAGGATACGTTTAGAACTTGGCCCAACCCGGAACGCGGGGAAACGTCTGAACATCGCGAATATTCGCCATGCCGGTCATATACATGATGACCCGGTCGAACCCAAGGCCGAAGCCGCTGTGCGGCACAGTACCGTACCTGCGGATGTCGAGATACCAGGAGTAAGTTTCGAAATCGGTGACCCCCATCTTTTTCATCCGGTCAACCAGGACATCCAACCGTTCTTCGCGCTGGCTGCCGCCGATAATCTCCCCTACCCGGGGCACCAGCACGTCCATGCCACGAACGGTCTTGCCATCGTCGTTGACCCGCATGTAGAACGCCTTGATCTCTTCGGGGTAATCATAAACGATCACCGGTTTCTTAAACGCCTTCTCGGTCAGGTATCGTTCGTGCTCGGTCTGCAGATCGATACCCCACTTGACCGGGTATTCGAATTTCTCTTTCGATGACTCCAGAACCTTGATCGCTTCGGTATATGTCACCCGTTCGAACTTCGCCGCGACCACACCCTGGAGGGTTTCGATCACCTGCTTGTCGACCCACTTGTTGAAGAATTCCATGTCATCGGCACACTCCTCGAGCGCGAACGTAAACAGGTTCTTCAGGAAATCCTCGGCCAGATCCATGTTGTCATCCAACTCCGCCCAGGCCATCTCCGGCTCGATCATCCAGAACTCGGAGGCGTGCCGGCTGGTATTGGAGTTCTCGGCGCGGAAGGTCGGTCCGAATGTGTAAACATCGCCCAGCGCCATGGCTACCAATTCCGCCTCGAGTTGACCGGACACGGTCAGGAAAGCTTCGCGGCCGAAGAAATCCTGACTGAAGTCAATTTGGCCGTCTTTCTGCGGCAGGTTGGCCAGGTCCAGCGTTGACACCCGGAACATATCCCCGGCGCCCTCGGCATCGGAGGTCGAGATAACCGGCGTGTGCACGTAATAGAAGCCGCGTTCCTGGTAGTACTTGTGAATCGCATACGATATTTTCGAGCGCATACGGCTGACCGCCCCGAAAGTGTTGGTGCGGGCACGCAGGTGGGCAATCTCGCGAAGGAACTCAAAAGAATGGCGCTTCTTCTGGAGCGGATAAGTGGCGTCGGCCTCTCCGATCAGGTCGAGTTGGCTGACCGCTACCTCGTATTTTTGCCCCTGGCCTTCCGACGGCACCAGTTTGCCGACCATCCGAACGGAGGCTCCGGTCAATATGTTCTCAAGAACGGGGAATTTTTCCGGTTCGGCGATTACGCCCTGAAGACTCTCCATACAGGAACCGTCATTGACCTGGACAAAAGCCACGCCTTTGCTTTTTCGGACCGTCCGGACCATCCCGAGGATTATTATCTCGGAGTCCATCGGTACCTTGTCATCGACGACTATTCTGGCAATCCTGGTTCGCTGTTTGTAATCCATCTAAATATCTCCGGGAAGCTGTCTTTTCCATTTATTCCTAAGTCGGTCTATCCAATAAATAAATTAAATAATCGCAGGCAAGTACATAGATATCGGCAACTTTTACAAATCCTGCTTTCGGGTGAAACTTAGTGAAGAAGCTACCGTACAATAAACCAAACAAAATTGTTTGCTTCTTAGTTAGCAGATAAAGTTCCCGACCTATCACCTATCGTCCCCGGTTTCCCATAAGCCGGGGACATCCTTTATAAAGTAACCGGCGTCGGATTCGGCGGGGAAACAGGGTTCACCGAAAAAAATGAGGGTGGATGGGATCGAACCATCGACACCCTGCTTAAAAGGCAGGTGCTCTACCACTGAGCTACACCCCCATTTGTACTTAGCGTACATAATTGGAGGCTTTAAAATAGCAGGTTCGTCTGCGAAGTCAACGTATTTTTAGCCACCGGAGAGGCGCCCGGAGCCGTTTTGGGGCCGTCAGGGCCGCTTTCGGAGAGTCGTTTCGGGGAGTATGATTTTTCTCAATTTTCCGTAATTTTTTCAAAAGCGATGACAGGCCGGTGACAATATGGCCTTTGGAAAGCGTAACTTAGGGCCAAGTTCAGCACAAAGAAACAGATGCTGACATTGATTTAGCGCATACTTCTTACCTCTCTATAAATTAAGGCGCCCCACAAGGCGCCTTTTTTTAATACCTGGAATTCTCACCCGACAGTCGTCCAACAAAAAAACGCCGCCGGGTTGACCCCGACGGCGCTTCAATAGCTGCTGATATAAATCTACTTGCCAACCTTCAAAAGCTCGACATCGAAAATCAGTGTTGCGTTCGGCGGAATGACGCCACCGGCGCCGCGCTCGCCATAGCCCAGAGCCGGGGGAATAATCAGGGTGCGCTTGCCGCCGACCTTCATGCCGCAGCCAGAAACACATATTCAGGGCGTTCGGCCTGAAAAAAGG
>JAUXCD010000071.1 GCA_030619085.1 Candidatus Zixiibacteriota bacterium | reverse complement strand
TGTATAATGTCACTTGGAAATCAAGTATCGCCCTGCGCCGCTGTCCGCAGGAGAAAGTGATACAATGTATCTGGTGGAGGTGGGGGGAATCGAACCCCCGTCCGAATTTAGTGTCAAGATGTCGTCTACGTGCGTAGTCGGTCTTTTATTCTCGCCCGAATGGCTGCCAACCGACAGGCCACCAACCGGGTCAGTCTATGAATTTTAAGCTCTCCTTATAGACGTCGGGAAAGCCGAGCCTTCATTTGACGACGCTGTATCTCCATCCCGAAGGCAACATCAGAAGTACAGCGGGCTAGCCTAAAACTAGGCAGCCATGGCGTAGTTGTTTTCGCCAAATAGTGTTTTGCCCGGTTTATTAACGAGGTCCCAGACAACCTCGGCACGCTGACAACCCCCCACCAAACCCGTCGAAACCAAGTCACCCCCATATCGGGTAACCGGCCCCATGTTCGGGCCGATCAGAGAAGTCAGTAATCCTGGCGATGCTATTGCAGAGCGCCACTTCCAGTATAACACATCGGCAGCATCACTGCAATACTCGCTATAATTATAACGAATGGCCGACTGAAAAGTTTCTCGGCATTCGCATCATAAAATATACGCCCACCGAGCAGGATTATTCACAAAGGAGATTGGATGCTGCCGGCCGGTGGAGTTAAAAGGCCGGTTTCAGATAGGTCCCGGTGAAATCTCCGGTCAGGATATCCTCCAGCGTCTCGTGAATCGAGCGGAACTGGTAACCGAGATTCTCGCGAGCTTTCAGCGATGAAAAGGCCCAATCATAATCGAGCATCTTCACCAGGTCGGGATAAAAAGCTATCTTTCCTCTGCCCAGTAACTTGCTGACAAGAACCGACATCCGGGCCGAGGCTTTCAGCACCGCGGGGGGGATTCTCAGAAGGTGCGGCGTTTTGCCCAGAATGACCGAGGCCGTCAGAGCCAGATCCTTGCCGGTGATGTTGTCGCCGGCCAGAATATAGCGCTCACCCGGAAGGCCTCTTTCCAGGGCGGCAATAATACCCGGGGCAACATCGCGAATATCAACCAGATTGACAACATTGTTAAAATCGGGCATGATAAAGCTCTTGAAGAACTTACGTATTGCTGTCTTGCGGTCATCCCCGGTGCGCGAGGGCGCCACTATAATCGACGGGTTGACTGTAATTAGTTCAATCTCGCTGTTGGCCGCCAGTTTGGCCAGTTCCATCTCGGCCGCCTGCTTGGACATGATATACGGTATGCGAAGGTGACTCAGGTTGAATTTGCTGTCTTCGTTTATCGGGGTCTGAGCCGACCGAGGGCCACTATTGCTTTTGCCGGTCCGGCGTTCTTTACCGCCTACCGCCGCCACAGTGGAGATATGGACAAAGCGCTTTACGCCCGCCTTGCACGCTTCCTTGAACAGTTCGATGGCTGCGATAGTGTTGATACCGTTGAACTGGGTCAGATGGTCCTGGCGGAAGTTTACCCAGGCCGCGGTGTGGATAACACTATCCACGCCCGCTACCAGTTCGGCCATTTGCTCGCGGTTGCGCAAATCGGCGAATCTCTTCTCCAGTTGCAGAGAGTCGATATACCTGGTGTCGGAGGTTTCTCTGACGTGACAGATCGGTTTGATGCCAATGTGATTAAGCTCGTAAATAAGCTGCTTGCCCAGGGACCCGGAGGCGCCCGTGATGAGGATTTTCATATCTTGTAAATTCATCTTCTCTCGGTCGACAAATAGTATTATCTATTCTATAACAATTGATATAATAAAACGATTCAAGACCTTTTATCAACTGCTTTGCCTTTATAACTCGCGTAGAATGAAAAAAGTTCTGTTAAAAATATGGTCCGGCTGGAAAAAGATTGCCTTCAAAATAGCCCGATTCAACACTATCATCCTGATTTCGCTGTTCTATTTGTTGCTACTGGCGCCCATGGGGGCAGTTATGCGCCTGTTTGGATGGGATCCCCTCCAGTCGAGCCGCCACTACCTTGACAGCAAGACCAACTGGAAACCGGTCGAAGAGGGCGAGCCGACCATGGAATCGCTGCATCACCAGAGTTGACCGAGAGATACACTACGCCATGATTGTCCTGGGAATCTCCTGTTTTTATCACGATGCTGCGGCTGCGGTGGTAGTCGATGGCAAACTGACCGCTGCCGCCGGCCAGGAAAGATTCAGCCGGATAAAGCAAGACCCGGACCTGCCCAAAGAAGCTGTTCGGTACTGTCTGGACAAAGCCGGGGTGGGTATCAACGATGTTGACCTGGTTGTTTTCTACGACAAACCCCTGACCAAGTTCGACCGCATTCTCACCGGTTACATGGCCCAGCCGTTTCGGTCATTCACCGCCTTCAGAAAAGCCTTGCCGGTCTGGCTGAGCCGTAAAATCTGGACCGACCACGTCATCCACAAAGAACTGGAGTACAGCGGCGAGGTTCTGTTTCTGCCGCATCATCTCTCGCATGCCGCCGGAACCTTCTTTGCCTCTCCCTTCGAAAAGGCGGCTATCCTGACAATCGACGGCGTCGGCGAATGGGCCACGGCCACCTACGGTATTGGTGACAACAATCGCGTCAAACTAATGGCCCAGATGAACTACCCGCATTCGGTGGGTTTGCTCTACTCCGCTTTCACCTATTACCTGGGGTTTCACGTCAATTCGGCCGAGTACAAAGTCATGGGGCTGGCTCCGTATGGTCAGCCGCGCTATGCCGATCTTATCGAGGAAAAACTGGTTAGAATTCACCCCGACGGATCCATCCATTTGAACCTGGATTACTTCACATTCCATCGCGGTCTGACAATGACCGGCCAGAAATTCGAGAAACTCTTCGGTCGGCCCCGCCACGCACCGGAAACGCCGGTGGAATCATTCCATGAGGATATCGCCGCCTCCATCCAGGCCGTGACGGAGAAGATCGTTTTCGCCATGGCTCGCCATGTCCGGCAGCAGACCGGCCTGGACAAGCTCTGCATGTCCGGCGGGGTGGCGTTGAACTGCCGGGCCAATGGCTTGCTGCTGAAAGAGTCGATTTTCGACGATATCTATGTCCAGCCCGCCTCGGGCGATGCCGGGGGGGCGGTTGGCGCGGCCCTGTATGTTCATTACCGAATCAGCGGTGATGACAAAAAGCTGCAGCCGTTTTTCGGTCTGGGGCCCGAGTACAGCGACGCGCAGATTAAGCACTTCCTCGACAAACACGCTATCCCCTACAGCTTCCAGGAATCCGGCGCTGCCGTGGCCGAGGCGGCCAGGCAAATCGCCAATGGCAAAATAGTCGGTTTTTACCAGGGGTCGATGGAGTTCGGGCCGAGGGCACTCGGTTTTCGCTCTATTCTGGCCGACCCGCGTGATCATCGGATGAAAGAAAAGATCAATGCCGCCGTCAAATACCGCGAGCCGTTTCGACCTTTCGCACCGGCCGTGCTGGCCGAAGACACGGCCGAGTATTTTGATTGCGATGGCGAGTCACCTTACATGCTGTTCAATTTCATGGTCGCCGAGAACAAGCGCGACCTGCTCGGCGCCGTAACACACGTTGACAACTCCTCGCGCATTCAGACGGTCAAGCGCGAAGACAACCCGATGTTCTACGACCTGATTGCCGCCTTCAAGGAAATCACCGGCGTGCCGGTGGTGCTGAACACGTCGTTCAATCTTCGCGGCCATCCCATCGTTAACACGCCCCGCGACGCCTTCGCCACCTTCTGCAGCGGTGGTATTGACTTTTTGCTGATGGGGAGCTATTTATTGGATAAGGAAAAGGTCCCGGACGACATTATAACGCAGTTCGCCTTCAGCAAAGGATACGACTGATACCCCACAATCAGCAGCACGTTCGGCGTCGAGGCGAATTGGTCAAGAGGGGCCGCGAGAGTATTTTCTAACCGAAGGATATTGAGCAATGTTCAGTCGCCTGAAAATATTCAAAGAGATCTTCTATTTTCTGAAGACTTCCAAGAAGTGGTGGTTGACGCCAATCCTGGTGTTTTTGATTCTGATTTCGCTGTTGGTCGTATTCACTGAGTCATCGGCACTGGCACCGTTCATTTATTCGTTGTTCTAAACGGAATCATACCGGCTTAAGCTGTCTCAATGACACAGAATATCAGGAAATTCCCCTGGCCGTTCAAGATACTCGGCGCCTGCCTGGTGTTTCTCGTCTTTCTCGTAGGCGCTGAAATGCTGCTCAATCTTCTCGGAACCGAATTTTACTACAAGAACCAGTTCTTCCCCATCAACCGCGATATCAATTTTCCCGAAATTTACGAAAAAGACCCCCACCTGTTCTGGCGCTTCCGGCACGATTTCGACACCAAATCGACGCTGTACAGCGAACTGAGTTACCACATTAATTCAATTGGGCTCAGAGGAAGCGACGTAACCCCTGAAAAAACCGGATACCGCGTTCTGGCCCTGGGTAATTCCTGCACTTTCGGCTGGGGCATAGAAGACGACCTGACCTTGACAAAACAACTGGAGAAAATTCTCGCGCGCGATACAGATCGGAAAAACATCGAAGTCATCAACGGCGGCATTCCCGGTTACTCGAGTTACCAGGGGAACTTGCTATTCGCCAATGAACTGATCTCCCTGAAGCCGGACATGGTGCTGATCATGTACGCCTGGAACGACCACTGGCCGGCCGGTCGCGATATCTCCGACTCGCAGCAACAACCGCCGAGCACCAGTGTTTTGAAACTCCAGAACACGTTATCGAGGCTCAAGCTGTACCAGCTTGTGCGGAAGGTCATACTCTCCACTACCGAACGGCAGAAACGCATCCCAATCGACGATCTTACCCATGAGCGACGTGTTCCGCGCAAAGAGTTTATCGACAATCTCGCCGCTATTATCCAACTCGCCCGCGACAACGGCGCCAGTCCGGTACTGCTGGTGCCCCCCATAGCATCGTTTGACCCGGTCAGCCTGAAAAAATGGCACCAACTCATCTTTCTTCACGGATTGTATGAAACCGACATCAGGCGCACCTCGGAGAGACTTGCTGTCCCCCTGGTAGACTTACAGGTGAAATTCGATATGCACAATGATCTGTTCGATGAACCCAGCTCGGACCCGATACACTTCAACGAAAAAGGCCACCGCCTCGCCGCCGAGTCAATCGCCGAAACCGTCCTGCCTTTGGTGATTGAACCGTAAGCGGATTAACGTTTTCCGGGGAATCGTTTCAGCACTTTAATCAGTCTATCTATATCGGCCGCGTTATTGAACAGGTGCGCAGACACGCGGATAGAACCCTCGCGCAGAGAAACCAGAATCCTATTTTTGATAATCGCCTTGTAAAGCCTCCGCACGTCATCGCAGGTGAACGTCAGTATCGACGAACGGTGCCGGGCTTCCAGGCGCGAAGTGATCGTGTAGGTGGCATCCGTCTTGATATAAGCTATCAGCCGGTCCAGCAGGGCATGGTTGTGACTCTGGATATTTCTCACGCCGAGCGCGCCGATGATATCGCTGGACGCTTTCATTCCCAGCAGGTTTAGAATTACGCAGTAACCCAGCTCGAACCGCCGTGCCGAGTCAAAAGGCGTCAGGTTGTAGCGACACATATCCGAGTACTGCATCTTCCAGTCAACCCCCAGGTAACTCATGAACGGATTGGCCAAACTATCCCTGATCTCCTCGGACAGGTAGAAAAAGCCGCATCCCTGCGGACCCAGCAGCCACTTCTGACAGCCACAGGAAAGAACGTCGATACCCGTTCTTTTAACATTCAGCGTTTCCACGCCGACACCCTGGATACCGTCCACCACCAAATACATGCCGTGCTTTTTGCACAGCGAAGATATTTCCTTTAAGTCGAGCTTGAAGCCGTTAAAGAACTGCACGAACGACACCGACACCACCCGGCTGCGCCTGGTGATCGCTTTTCCCAGGGCGTCGATATCAAAGCAGCGGTTTGAGGATTTGACCACCCGGACTTTCAGTCCTCGCTGTTGCGCCGCCGCCTGCCAGGTGTAGATTATTGCCGGGAACTCCAGATCCGAAACCAGAATCTCATCACCTTTTTTTAGCGGCAGGCCGAAAGCGGCTACGTTGAGACCGAAAGACGTGTTCAGCCCGAGGCCGACGTCTTTTTTGGACGCTCCGATCATCTTGGCGTAGCCCCCACGGAGAGCCTCGCCGGTCGCCATCGCCATACGAGTATCATCGCGGGTTGCGTCCAGCCGGAGTTTCAGGTTATCGATGATAGCTTTCTCGACCGGCAGGCAGAACGGACCGTAGGAAGCAGAATTGAAATAGACCGTTTTTTTGGTGTGGGGGAACAGCCGCCGTGCTTTCGCAAATTCTTGCATCTTATCAGCGTTCATCGTGGAAATCCTCAGAGTGAATAGAGGTAACCGATAATAGTAAGAGCGCCGCCGATCTTAATTAGAAAACTCACCAGCGCGAACAGCAGAAATGTCATGGGTAGTCGCACGCGCATCGAAAGACCCATCAAAAGCGGCACCGCCCCCAGTGTGAAAGCGACCAGCGCCACGGCCATGCCGGCCCGTACGCCCGACAGCGGCAGGACAACATAGAACAGGCTGTAAGCTAAGCTGGGAATAACGACATAGAACAGAAGCTCGGTGACGTAGTTGATTATAAACCAGCCCACCGCAGGCTTCTCCAGCAATTTTGCCGGAATGGGCTTGGACAGGTGCAGCTTGTTTTCCAGAAGTTGTAAAGCGATGCTGACTACCAGCAAATAGGCTCCCGCCGCTAACACACAGTAGACTATCAGTTTCATTGAGATCATTTTAACCACCCTTGCTGTCGATACCATGCGAAAGTCTCGCGGGCGCCCTGTTCAAACGGTATCCGCGACACGAAATTCAATTCTCTTTTCGCTTTCTCGGTGGACATTTCCCACGACTCCAGCAGTTCCCGCGCTTTCTCCAGTGTCAACATGGGCGTTGCCCCCACGATGCGAAAGGCAGCCTCGGAAAGCAGCGCAATCAGCCGAAACAGCGGCGCCGGAATTACCAGCGAGTAAGCTTTCTTGCCGCTTGCCGCCACCAACAGCGCGATCAGTTCTTTCATGGTATAGGCGTGGTTCTCGCTGATAAAATAGACGGAGCCCGACTTCACCGGTTTCGTGGCCGCCCGAAAAATCCCCCGGCAGAGGTCATCGACATGAACCAGTTGAATCTTCCGCCCACAGTTGCCGAGGTAAGGTTTTATCCGCTTGTTGATGGTGTCGAAAAAGGTGAATATCTCCCGGTCACCCGGCCCATAGACACCCGGCGGCCGCACTACCGTCACCGGAAAGCGATGCGCAAACGACAGCGCTGCTTTCTCGCCCGCCAGTTTGGACCGGCCATAGGCTGTCAGCGGTCTCGGTTCGTCCTCTTCGGTAACGGGCCGCCCGCCTGCCGACGGTCCGGAGGCGGCTCCCGACGAAACATGCACCACCCGCCTGACATTCTCATTGTGTTCATAGATAGCGGTGAAAAGGGACTTCGTCCCTTCTTCGTTGACGTCGAAGAAGCGGTCATTGGTCTTCGCCTTGGTGAGGCCGGCATTGTGCACGATATAATCAACACCGGTGACCATCTCCGGCAACGTTTTCGGCTCGGTGATGTCACCATAGCGGAACTCAACGTTGAGGCCATCGAGTTTGGACAGGTCGGCCGTCTTGCGGACCCCGGCGAAAACCTGAAAGCCTTCGTTGAGGAATTTCCGGCACAGCCGCGCCCCGACAAAGCCGTTGGCGCCGGTAATTAGAACTGACGGTTGGTTTGTTGACATGGGGCTAATTTAAGCTATTGAGAATCAAGCAGCAAGTATCTACTGTAATTCGTAGCGGATGATAACGATATCAGATGAAGAGGCGGCTGATCCCTAGAACACTTCGGCCGTGAAGCTATAGACCTCGGTATACTTGTCCCGGTAGCCGTTTTTGGGAAGGCCCGCTTTCAAGCAGGTCTGCTCCAGAAACTCGAGTCTGTCCCAGCCTTGCTCGGTGGCCACCTGTGGCAACAGCAATCCGCTGTTGAAATCCAGTTTGATCATCAGGCCGTGCTTGCCGACCTCGATAGTAGAGAACTTGCGCACCCGCTCCAGCGGCGAAAGCATTGATATTTCCACATCGATCTGCTCGAACTCCTGCGGCGTCAACTGCGGGAAGCGGGGATCCTCGAAAGCAGCCGCCTGGGCCATTTCTGTCACCATCTCGTAAAGCGGCTGGTCGCCCTTGATGCGGCCGATACAGCCCCGCAGTTCGCCGTCGATTGTGACCGTCACGAACAGCCCTCGTTTCACCGATAACCGTTCATCCGTCGGCGGTACGTATTTCTGGTTTTCCAGTCGTGCCTTGATCGCATCGCGTGCGACCTGCTTGAGGTGCTGCTTGTCTTCATCGGTAAGCTTGAATACTGGCTTGCGCCCGGCCGACGGTTCGCCGATAACAGCCCGGGCCGGTACGGCCTGCTTTTTACCGACTATAACTGCCGACAAATAGCCGACCACTTCGTCGAAATCACCCGTGGTTTCGCCCGAGGTGGTGTAGCTGAGGAACCGACTGCCGGTGGCGCCGAGCTTTTTCGCGGCCATCATCACCGCCGCCATCACGCCGCCGCCGCAGGCTTCACCTTTGCCGTCCTCCAGCGTTTCCATCAGCAGTTCCGGGTCGTATCTTTCCACGGCGGTCTGCACGGTCAAGTCCAGCCGACGGGCTTCTTTTTCTGTGTGGAAATGCGAAAGGTCACTGGAGGCTATCAACAGACTGTTGGTTCCCTTTAGGGCCGCCCCCAGCACGCCGGCCAGCGAGCGGATGGAATCTTCCTCCTGGTCGCCCATAACTATCGCCACCAGCTTGAATTTCCCCAACACCACCTGAAGGAACGGCAGTTGTACTTCCAGAGCGTGCTCGCCGCGAGTGGGTCCGGACGCATGACCCATGTTGGAGGAATAAACCGATGGATGAATGTCGGCAATTTTATCGGACAGCTCCCGGTCTATTTCCACCACACCCATCGGCGTCTGGTAACCGTCGCCGTCGTACACCGACGAACCTTTGAAGAACACCGTGTGCGATGGAGAGATGATCACGACGCTGTCGAAGGAGTGACCTTCCAGCAGCTTGTAAGCAGTGGCTGCCGTGCGACCGGAGTAAGGGTAACCGGCATGAGGGACAATCAGGGCCAGGGGGTGCTCCGAAACGGGCGGCTTGTCGACATGCGAATACAGCGTGGCAATGGTCTTGGTCAACTCAGAAGCACTGCCGGGGTAGAATTTGCCTGCCGCCGCAGGTTTGCGGATTTTGCCTGATTCCGGATCCATCTCATACCTTAGTCATAAAGTTGTCAAATACGCCTGAACTTAAGTCGCGGCTTTCGAAATGTCAAACGCCAGTTTGGCGTGTCTGTTCACATAAATCAGCAAAAAAAATACAGCCGGCCCCAATACCGGGCCGGCTGCGACATTCGCGCCTGAATCAGGTCTGTTTCTATTCCGTTTGCGGCTGATCGACCACGGCCGGGCTTTCCTTTTTCTTGCCGCCGCCAGGCTTGATTCCTTCCACCATCGCTGCCAAAGACGATATAATACCGCTGGCTTCGTAGGGCAGGAATATCTTGTTGGCTTCGTTTTCCGCCAGGCGGGGAAGCATCTCGAGATATTTCAGGGTGATCAGTTTCTCGTCCGGTTTACCTTCGTGGATGGCCGTGAATACCGAGCCGATCGCCTGGGCCTCACCCAGCGCCACGGTCAACTGACGGTACTTCTCGGCATCGGCCGTCTTGCGCACCGCCTCGGCGTCACCCTCGGCCTGCAGAATCTGGGCCTGCTTGTAACCCTCGGCCTTGGTGATTTTCGCCTGTTTAACAGCTTCGGCATCCAGAATGGTGGCGCGCTTGTCACGCTCGGCCTTCATCTGGCGGCTCATGGCCTCAGTGATATCTATCGGCGGATCGATTCGCTGCAGTTCCACCCGATTGACCTTCACGCCCCACTTGTCGGTAGCCCTGTCAAGGACATCGCGCAACTGGCTGTTGATCTGGTCACGCGATGAAAGGCAGGAATCCAGGTCAAGTTCGCCGATTACGTTTCTGAGGTTGGTCTGGGCCAGTTTGGTGGAAGCCATAATATAATTGGAAATCTCGTAGCGCGAGCGGACCGGGTCCGTCACCTGAGCATATACGATAGCGTCAACTTCCACGCCGACATTGTCCTTCGTAATCACCAGTTGTGGCGGAACGTCAAGCACAACCTCACGCATGTCCACCTTGATGACAGTGTCAAAAAACGGCACGATCATATTCAGTCCGGGTTCGAGAAGACGCTGGTATTTGCCGAGTCGTTCGACCAGTCCTCTTTCGAACGGCCGGATAATCCGTATCGACATGCTGACGATGATGAACGCAAACACCACCGCCGCGACTAAGAATATTATTACGGGATTCATGCATCTATCCTTTCTGCTCGTGAGATATTCTTTTCACATGCACCTTGGTGCCACTGACCGACATCACCTCAACTTTCTCGCCCTCCGCAATTTCTTCTGTAGCCTTGGCTCGCCAGAACTCACCCTCGATACGTACCTGGCCGCCCAGGTCGGCGTCGATCTTCTGGGTGACGAGCACAACTTTGCCGATGAGAGCATCGATATTCGATGCCTGCGGTGACGGCTTGGTGATCTTTTTCGCCGCCTTCCTTGTCAGAGGCAGGAGAATTACGGCGACCAGCACAAAAATGCCAATCTGCCAGTAGTAACCGTCGGGAGAGAAGAGGCTGTAAATGCCCGAGACTATCGCTGCCACCACGAAGCAGGCAAACACCAGTGTCGGAGTCAGCAGTTCCAGAATCAGAAAGACAACCGCCGCCAGTAGCCATATCCAAACGATGTTCTCCATAGTTTCTCCTTGTCCAGAATTATCCCGGTAACAGTTTGCTCACCGGGTTTGTATACTATACCCTGTCGCCTTAGGGATATTCACATAAAACAGAGATTACCTTTACAATGGAAATTCCTTATTATGGTAACTGTCAACTAAAAGCACCGTGGTGAAACTTCCCAATGGGGATTCACTGGCGCGCCCACAGGCCGAGCGACGAAAGGATAGTTTGAAACCGTACACCAAATTTGCCGAGGTTTATGACCGGATGGGGTCCGACCGTCACTCGATCAAGATGACCGATTACTGTTTCAGAATATTCCGAAGGTTCCGAATCAAGCCGATCAATGGACTTGATCTCTGCTGCGGCACCGGCACGGCCGCGGCGATTTTTGCCGACCGAGGCATAAAGATGGCCGGGCTGGACCAGAGCGCTCATATGCTGGCGGTGGCGGCCAAAAAGCTGGGGCTGCGGGGAGTGACGCTCTACCAAAAATCACTGCCTCGTTTCAAAATCCTCGGGCAGCATAACTCCCGCAAAACGCGCAAGTTCGACCTGGTAACATCGTTTTTCGATTCGTTGAACTACCTGCTGACCGAGCGTGACCTAAAAGCCTCTTTCCGGTCGGTGTACAATCATCTCGAGCCGGGCGGCTGGTTCGTATTCGACATGAACACCCAGGAAGCACTCAAGGTTATTTGGTCGGGACAGGTGTACGCCGACGCCCGCGATGATATCGCCTGGGTGTGGAAGAACGAATATAACGCCAAGAAAAGAATGGCTTATTGCCACGCAGACTTCTTTGTGAAGACGAAAGACCACTGGGAGCGGTTTTACGAGATGCACACCGAGCGGGCCTATCCCAACGCCGTCATCAAACGGCTGCTTCGAGAGGTGGGGTTCACGGTGAAGGGGTATTACCGGTGTTTCTCGTTCGAGAACCCGAAGTGGGATGCCTACCGCATCTGCGCCGTCGTCCAGCGGAAAATCTGACGCCTGCGGCTGTGTTCACTGTCATCAATCAATTTCAGGCAAAAAGAAAACGG
>JAUXCD010000009.1 GCA_030619085.1 Candidatus Zixiibacteriota bacterium | reverse complement strand
TGCGCGAAAGAATCGTCTCCGGGACCTTGAGCGGTTCGGTGGTGGCGAACACAAACAGCACGTGCGGCGGGGGTTCCTCGAGCGTTTTCAACAGCGCGTCAAAGGCGGCGCCCGACAGACGGTGGACCTCGTCGATTATGTAAATGCGCTTCTTGCCGCTGGTGGGCATGTAGCGGACGTTCTCGCGCAGGGTGCGGATATCATCCACGCCGGTGTTCGACGCGGCGTCGATTTCCAGCACGTCCAGCGATGACCCGGCGGTGATTTCACGGCAATTGGAGCATTCACCACAGGGGGTGGGCGTCGGGCCATTGACGCAATTGAGCGCCTTGGCCAGAAGCCGGGCGGTTGTGGTTTTGCCTGTCCCGCGCGGACCGCAAAAAAGATAGCCCGTGCCTATTCTATTGTTGGACAGGCTGTTACGCAGCGTCTTGGTGACGTGCTCCTGGGCCACGACATCATCGAAAGACTGCGGACGGTATTTGAGAGCCAGCACCTGGTAACTCATAGATATTTAATATAGCAAATAATCCGGGGGCTGGAAATCATATTTTTGACTCGAAAGACAAGTTAGTTCCCACAATAGCTGGCTCAATTCGTCTCAAAGCCGGGCACTTGCTCAATTTTCTGCAACAGTGACTATGTCTGTGCGTCAATTCATATAGTGACGCTTGACATATGACTGCCAAGGGCGTTACCATCTGGCATACGTGACCCGGGGGAGTGAGGAATGAGCAACAGAGGATGCTTCGTCACATTACCTCCGGCCTGCTTTTTGTAATCTCGCTATCAATAGTAATCGCCATCCCATCGGAGACTTCCGCTTTCGATCACCGGTTGTACGAAGGCGGGTTTGGCGTCAAAGGTGGTTTCCTATATGTTAGCACGATGCACCTTCGCGAGAGAAGCACCGGCGTTGATAGTGATTACCGAACCAAAGCCGGACTGAGCGGCGGCCTGTTTTTCGATATTCCCCTCCACCGCAAAACCATGCTCGGGATCGATATTGAGCTATTCGATATTCAGGTTCAGAGTGACCGCGAGAAACTCATGAATTTCGGCCTGAACATAAAACACACTGTCGCTGCCTACAGTCACATCCGCATGGCCGTCAGGCCCGGAGTAGGCCTCGGCTACGGCTATCTGGCCCAGATCGGTTTCATCGAGCAAGCCAATTTCATGATTGTCAAAGCGTTCACCGAGGTATTGTTTGTCAGCGACCCGAAGATCATTTGGGTTGTGGAAGCCTCTGTTGTCATGGCGCCTTACGGCCGAACCAACGATTACGAAATTACGACCAATCCCTTTTTGATGTTTCGGGGCGGCGCCCGCTTTTAGCTCGTAGGGCAGGAGCCCTGTGCTCCTGCCATTCTGTGGTTGGTGTACGTCTTCGTGCACCAACGAAGGCAAGAAGGCTGGGGCAGACCGGGAGGTCTGCCGCCCACACACGGGGGGTGTTTTTCGCCTCGCGGATCCCATTTTGAATCATGCGAAGCATAGAGGCGGCTTCGCCGCCGAAGCATAAAAGCGGCCATGCCGCCGGCCGCGCCGCCCTCAAGAAACCACTTGGCAACAAAGTCCGTTTTCCTTATTTTAGCCGAGCAAGAAGATAATGGGGCAGTAGCTCAGTTGGGAGAGCGCCACGTTCGCAACGTGGAGGTCGTGGGTTCGATCCCCATCTGCTCCATTTATTTTTGACAGCTAAGCTCGCCAGCCTTAATAAGATAAGTTTGACGAAGTCAATAAGGCTGACGAAGTCAGTAGAATAGACGAAGTCTGTGCTAGACGGGGAGCCAGCGGTGCCCTGTAACCCGGAATCCGCTATACCGGGGTTGAATTCCCACCCGAGGGCTTAGCGGTCGCTTTATTCAACGGCTAAGCGGCGTTGAAGGCTGGGTCCCGTACAACAGCAGCCTATGAACTCCGTCAGGACCGGAAGGTAGCAGCGGTAAATAGATACTTCTGTGTGTTGCGGGGTTACCCAACCGGAGTTGGCTGACCTGAGGATGCTGCGATGGCGGCTCAGAGGTGGGTGCACTAAATACATGTGGCGCAGTTGATTAACGCGATTGCGCCACTCTTTCTTGCCCATACTATCATTCAATATAAACATCCACATACAAAATAAGTCTATCTGCGGCCTTGGCTGAAATCATACTGTCAAATATTCTGTTACGTCATTATAGATAAATATAGTCTATCTTGCATTGGCGACGTATAACCATAAAGCGAATCGAATACTCTAAACGAGGAGAACCCACGATGTTAAAATTTACCCGATACGCCGTTGCCCTCATGATCATCTTTGCTGTAGCCTTTAGCGCTTCGGCCGGTGACCAGCGATGGATGGAAATGGATAAGTGCGAAATCTGCCGACCGATGGCCCAGGAGCCGGAACTGATGGAAAACACCATCTGGGAACATCACAGTATCTCCAATGGCCTGGTATCGGTCACCACCGTGAAAGAAGATGTCAAAGCCCTCTACACCAAAACCCACGAAAAGATGGCGGCCGCCGTGTCCAGAGTTCTGGCCGGGGAAAAGGTTGAGCAATGTGTTATGTGCTCCTCTCTGTCGGCTATCGTGGCCAAGGGCCTGAAGGTGGACTACATCAACACCTGGCAGGGCAATATTGTCATTATGACATCCGATGATCCCGAGGTCGTGGCCGAGATTCAGGCTTGGGGTAAGCGCACCATGGACGAATTGCATACGTTCGCAGCGAAACACGAGGGCCACGGTCATTGATCGTACTCTCGGAAACCTGCTCGTATCGCTGCACAAAAGCTCTCTGTCGCCCGGCTGAGAGCTTTTTTTTGCCTATGACACTTACTTACAAGGCCCTTGTTTTGTGCGCCGGCGTGATGTTAATTATCCCCCTATATGAACTGGTCATCGGCATACCTGCTTCTGCCCGTCATCTTCTGGGGGCTGTCTTATATCGCTATCAAAGTCGTCCTGTCGGAACTGGAGCCGGTGGAGATGATCTCCGCCCGGTTTCTGATGGCGGCGCCCACGCTGTATATAATAATTCGCATCAAACGCCTGAGCATCTGGCCGGTCAAAAAACAAGCGAAGCTTGTCTTTGGCGCGTTCATGATCTTCCTACATTTCTGGGTGATGGCGGTCGGCATGAAAGAAACCTCAGCCTCCAACACCGCCTGGATTCTCACCACCGCCCCGATCTTTATCGCCATCCTCGGCTGGCTCTATCTTAAAGAAAAATTCAATCGTTTCCAGTGGACCGGCCTGGCCGTGGCCTGCCTGGGTGTGCTGCTGCTCACATACAACGGCGACATGGGCAATCTGGACTGGATACGCTCGCGCGGCGATGTGATCGTTTTGGGTTCGTGCGTCACCTGGGCCATCTATACGGTGGGGACGCGTGATATCACCGCCACCGTCAACCCGCTGGTGGCGACCTTCTGGATGATCACCATTGCCGGCCTGGTTTTCGTGCCATACACGCTGGTAACCAGCGGCTATGAGAAATTCTTCAGCCTGCAACCCAATACCACCATCTCGCTGGTCTTCCTCGGCGTTTTTTGCCTGGCGATTGCCTTCTGGCTTTGGTCGCAGGGATTGTCGCGTCAGACGGCCGCCGAAGTGGGGGTGTATCTCTATATCGAACCGCTGATAACGATGATTGGCGCCTGGGTGCTGCTTTCGGAGAGTCTGACAATCTGGCTGATTCTCGGCGCGATTATGATTTCAATCGGTGTGTATATTTCTGAGAAGTACGGCAAGATCCGTCTGCAGGAGCACGATGTATGAGCTGGGTACACCTGCTGCTTTTGCTGGCCGTTGTGTTCTGGGGCTGGTCTTTCGTGGCCATGAAAATCTGCCTGGAATCGATAGGCGTGATGGAGCTGATGGGCCTTCGCATGCTGATCGGCATTCCCGTACTGGCCGCCATCATCTTAGCTAAGAGAGTGAAATTTCACTACAGCCGTGGTGACTGGACCGTCGTACTTATCGCCGGAGTGATTCTAACGGCGCATTTTGGTATTCAGATCGGCGGACTGACTTATACAACGGCCACCAACACCGGTTGGATAATCTCCATCGCTCCGGCTAGTATCGCCGTTCTTTCGTTTTTCATTCTCAGAGAGCGATTGCGCCGCATTCAGGTGGCGGGCATCTTTGTCGCCACCGCCGGAATCATGCTACTGGTATCGAAGGGAGAGTTCGGCAATCTCGACTGGTTGTCCTCCACCGGTGACTGGCTGGCCCTGGCCTCGACTTTCACCTGGGCGGCTTATACGATTTTGACGCGCAATATTTCGCGAAGGCATTCACCGCTGGGTGTGACGTTTGTCATTCTGGTAATCGCCACCGTAGTGGCCTGGTCCTATCTGGCGTTCACGACCGACTTCAACCATCTGCTCCATCTGCCTGCAAAAGCCTGGTTGGCGCTGATTTTCCTGGGCGTTTTTTGCCAGGCCCTGGCATTCTGGTTTTGGCAGGAAGGCCTTGCCCGGCTGGGCGCGGCTCGGTCCGGTTTCTTCATCTATCTAATCCCGCTGGCAACAACGGCCCTGGCCGTTCCATATCTCGGCGAGCACTTGGGGCTGGTCGCTCTCATGGGCGGTTTGCTGGTTCTCGGTGGGGTATACCTGACCGAAAGAGCCGGCTGAGGCGCGCAATCTGCGTCATTAATGTTACTCCGGCAAATCCCGAAAATAGCACTATAGACAACCTGAAGAGCGATAGATAACTATTTGGGTCGCATTTGAAGACGATCAGTGGTCCAGTCGGTTGTAGCGTGTAGAGTTAGTAATTGACAACTGCGGCATTTACCGTATTTTAGCATTGTCTGCACTTTACTCACGATAGCCGAACAGGAGGAAACATTTTGCCGTCAAAAACTCGCAGGTGTTGTGCACCGATGACATCCCTATGGCTTTTCCCGGCGCTTTTTATTGTGCTCTTGAGCTTTTCGCTGGTAAATGCCGTTCCACCCTCACCAGAACTGCTTAAAGAACTCAAAGAATCCGGACAGCTTCAGAAATTCATTGACCGCTTCGCCGAGGCCAAAACGAAGGGCTTTGACGTCCCCAATCCCAGTATCAGCAGCAAGGACGCTCGGTCAGGACAGGCTCTGTCGTTTGACCCGGCCGTTCAGGACACGTTTAAGGTGCTGATAATCCTGGCCGACTTTAGCGATCAGCCGGCCAGCGATGGCTATGTCTTTGCTCAGCCGTCCGATTTTGACCATCTGCTATTGTCCCATAACGAGTTTGACTACCATTACTCGATGGCCGAATTCTACATGGACAACTCCTACGGGAATTTCTACATCGAGGGCCTGGTGGTGGGCTGGTATCGGATGCCGGAGACGTATGCCTATTATGTTGACGGTCAGAACGGCTTTGGCTCCTATCCCCAAAGTGCTGATAAAATAGTGGAAGAGGCCGTGCTGATGGCTGACGCAGATGTTGACTTCTCAGAGTTTGACACTGACAACAATGGTTATATTGACGGCTTGTTTTTGGTTCACTCCGGCCCCGGGGCGGAACAGACCGGTAGTGACGACGATATCTGGTCACACATGGGCGGTCTTTACACGACGCTGCACCTCGATGGTGTTAACATCAGTTCCTATACCATGCAACCTGAAGAAGACGGGGATATGGGTTTGACCACAATGGGCGTATACGCCCACGAATACGGTCACTTCATCGGTCTGCCGGACCTTTACGATTATGACGGTTCCTCGGCCGGCGTTGGCGACTGGTCGTTGATGGCCGGCGGCAGTTGGAATTTCAGCGGCCGCTATCCGGCCTTTATGGATGTCTGGTGCAAGAGCGCTGTCGGTTTTCTAACTCCGATCAACGTGACCTCGAATATGACCGATGTCGAGCTTCCGTCCAGCTATTACAACCCGGTCGCCTACCGGGTCTGGGCCAACGGCTTTTTGGAGGACCAGTACTTCCTGGTCGAGAACAGACAGAAAATCGGCAACGACAAGGGCATCAGCGGCTCCGGCCTGTTGATCCTGCATGTCGACGAATCAATCTGGAGTAACGATGATGAGACTCACCCGCATGTGGCAGTGGAACAGGCCGATGGCCGGTTCGATCTCGAAGCCAACCAAAACGATGGCGATGGTGGTGATGTTTGGTCGACTGCGACCCAAAACAGCTTTGACGATCTGACTACACCGAATACGCGCACTTATTCCGGCCTTAAGACCAAGACGGCCGTGTGGAATATTTCCGATGCCGATTCCATGATGACCGCCAACCTTGATATCACATACTCCCGGCCGCTGTTCGAACTTGTGGGTTACAGCTTCTCCGACGCCGAATACGGCAACGGTGACGGCATCGCCGAGGCGGGCGAGACGATCATATTGACGTTCACGGTCCAGAACCTCTGGTTGCAGGGGACCAATGTTACCGGTACGCTGTCGGTCGACAATCCGGAAATAGTGTTAGATATCCCGTCAGTGAATATCGGTACCGTGCCGGGCGATGGCGGCAGCGGCGGCAATTCATCGTTCGATCCGATCGTATTTACGGTGCCGGCCGATTTTGCACCCTGTATCGATTCATTCTTTCTGGAGGTTACCTCCGATGTATCGGGTGGAGATGCCGTGTTCGGAATGATACTGCAGATCGGTTCGCCGAGGTTTCTGATTGTCGATGACGACAACGACGGCAGCTATGAACAGGTGCTTCAGGAGCAGTTCTATAACCAGGGTCTGCCCTTTGATATATGGAATATAAATGTATCCGGTGCACCGCTGGCGGCCGATCTCAATGCCTACGAAACGGTCATGTGGATCGTCGGCGACGCCCGTCCGTTGATTCTGTCCTCGTCGGAGGTATCAGCACTGATGGGCTACATGGACAACGGCGGCAATCTGTTTTTGTCAGGACAGTCGATAATTGGGCAGTTGAGTAGTTCCAACCCCACTTTCCTTAGTGACTACCTGCGGGCGTCATACGGCACCACCATCTATTTTCCAGTGCACAACGGTCAGGCCGGCTCGCCGATTGGCAACGGCATCAATATCGTTTTTGACAATACCACCAATCAGACGGAACCGCAAACCATGGCTAATATCAACGGTTCCGTGGCCGACTTCACCATCAATCCCGGCGGCGTGACGGGACTCACTTACGATGGCAGTTACCGGCTGGTGCTGTTCAGTTTCGGCTTTGAAGCCCTTTCCAGCAGTTATGAGCCGCAGGGGTATGCTCCGCGTGATACCGTGTTCCAGCGCATTCTCGATTTTTTCAGCGATGACACTCCGTCGCTGAACCCGGTGGTGACGTCCCTTGAAATCAGCGGCGAGACCTCGTTTGATAACGTCATCAATCACATCCCGGAATTCATCTGGACGGTGTCCGATACCACGCCCAATACGGTAGTGGAATATGAGGTCAAAGTGGGGACCGGTAAGCTCTGCAGCAATCACAATAGTCGCTGGGCTCCGCTTCCGTTCACCGGCAGCGGCACCAGTGTTACTTACGCCGGTGATCCGTTGGAGGACGGCTACAGCTACGTAGTGCAGGTGAGAGTTTTCAACGGTGTTACCTGGTCCAGCTGGAAAGCGCTCTCCTTCCATATGAATACGCCGCCCCTGGGTGGCGCCATCGTCGAACCGAAAGGCGATGAGCAGGTCAACAGTGCCACTCCGCCTCTTGGCATGAATAAGGGGAGCGATGCCGATGACGATGACCTAACGTATGAAATCGAAGTATACTCCGACGAAGGCCTGACCAACATGGTTTCTTCCGGTACTGGTATTCCTCCCGGAGTGGTGATCGTGATCTGGAATGTCACCACGCCGCTGGCCGAGGATCAACGCTTCTTCTGGCGCGGCCGGGCATATGACGGATACGAATATTCCGACTTCACGAGCGCGGAGTCTTTCTATGTTAACGCCATCAACCAGGTGCCATCGGCCTTCAGCCTGGTCGATCCACCGGATGCCGATACCTGCTATGATGAATTCCCTCGCTTTTACTGGCATGCGGCTCCGGACACCGATCCGTCGGACATGGTGCTCTATACGCTGTGGACATCGCTCGATCCAGCCTTTGCTGTCCATGACGAAACGCCCAACCTGGCCGACACGGTCCGTAGCGTGACCTATCCCATGGCCACCGATACTGTGTATTACTGGAAAGTAAGAGCCGCGGATATGAACGGCGGGGAAACCTGGTCTTCCGAGACCTTCAGTTTCTACACGCCAGCCACTGTTATTCCTGGCTGCTGCATTGGCACCAGGGGCAATGTCAACAATGATCCGGAAGATCAAATCGACATCTCCGATCTCACCTTCTTCGTCGACTATATGTTTAGTGGCGGACCGGAACCGGAGTGTTTTGAGGAAGGGGATGCTAACGGCGACGAAGGCCTCGACATCTCCGACATTACATTCCTGGTCGATTACTTCTTCGGCGGTGGTCCCGCGCCCGGACCTTGTCCGCAGTAAGCGGCAACAGTATCAGCAAATCCAAAGGGCGGAATTAACACTCCCGCCCTTTTTCTTTTGGCGTTTTTATGCCGCGCGGATATGTGGCCGTCTGAGAAGCGGCTTGGTAATCTCGGTCAGTGGAGAAAGGCGGTTTGCTGCCTATTCGAAGGAGCGCAGAATGCGAATGACCTCACCGGGCGACGTTATCTGCATCAACTCATTGCGCACGGATTCGTACTGGAGTATTTCTGAGAGAGCTTTGAACACACGCAGATAGAGAGTGTCGTCGTACGGCGGCGCCGCCATGACGAAAAACAGGTTAGTGGGAAGACCGTCGATAGCGCCGAAATCGTAGCCTTTGGTGGAACGCGCGAAGCCGAGCATGAACTCCTTGGCCTGCATCGAACGGATATGCGGAAAGGCGATGCCATGACTCAGGCCGGTGCTGGCCTTTTTCTCACGATTGACAAAGTCCAGATGCAGCTTGGTGCGATTGCCGGTGCGGCTGTCGTTATCCAGCAGAAAGACCAGCTCGTCGAGTATTCTCTCCTTGCCTCGCTGACGCCATCGTTCGACCGACATACCTTCCCCCAGAGGCTCAATAATGGTTGTCATCTCGAGCTTGATAGCATTCTCGGATATGTAGCGTGCGATATTCATCTTTACTTATATCGGCATCTAACGTCATACCGTTTAGCAAATTATAACACTTCGCATCGGATATTGTCAACGCGAAAAGGGTGTGATGGTTGCATTCGATCCTGGCACGGTGATCCATCGTGGATTGTTTGATATACAAATTTCTGTCGGATGCGTGATGCGCTCCGTATAAGACGGGGATCATCTGATTGAATTGCCCTGGTGATTGAAGGTTGTGTGAGCGATTGAAGAGGCGATTTTTCCCGCGCTGTGGCCGGGTTTTCGACCCCTTGACTTATTAGTGGAAATCTGGTACTTTCCAACTGGAAAAATCGCCCAAAAGGGTTGCATTAGACGGCTCTTTATGCCGATAATTAAATAGATAACATGGAGTTAGAAGGGTCTTAGTGAAAGCATTCTCAGAATTGAAACGTACCCATACCTGTGGCGAACTGCGCCCGAGCGATATCGGCAAGAAAGTCCGGCTAAACGGCTGGGTCAACAGTCAGCGCAATCTCGGCGGACTGCTCTTCATCGATCTGAGAGACCGCTACGGTCTCAGCCAGGTCGTCATCAACCCGGAGACTTTCGACCCGACGATGCTGGCCGTGGCTCAACGGACACGAAGCGAATTCGTGTTGGCTGTCGTGGGGACAGTTATGGCTCGTCCCGAAGGCACCGTTAATGAGAAATTGGATACTGGCGGGATCGATGTCAATGTCGAGGAATTCTATATCCTTTCGGAGTCAAAAACACCGCCGTTCGAGATAGAAGATGAAACCACTGCCCGTGACGTTCTGCGGCTCGAGTATCGCTATTTGGACTTAAGGCGGCGGCCGTTGCAGGAGCGGATTCGTGCCCGTCACGATATCACTCTGGCCGTGCGCAATTACCTGGCCGGTCAGGGACTTTATGAAATAGAAACGCCTTTGATGATACGTTCCACGCCGGAAGGCGCCCGCGATTATGTCGTGCCCAGCCGTGTGTCGCACGGGAAGTTCTATGCCCTGCCGCAATCGCCGCAGTTGTTTAAACAGATTCTGATGGTCGCCGGCTTTGACAAGTATTTCCAGATTGCGCGATGTCTGCGTGATGAAGACCTGCGGGCTGACCGCCAACCGGAGCATACCCAGATCGATCTGGAGATGTCCTTCGTGACGCCGGATGACGTGTTCACGCTGGTGGAAGATCTAATGGCCGATGTTTTCAAAAAGATTCTTAACGTCGAGATAACGACGCCGTTTCCACGTTTTACCTACGAAGAGGTCATGAACCGCTGGGGGATCGACAAGCCCGACCTTCGCTTCGGCATGGAGATTGTTGACCTGAGCGATGTCGTCGCCGACTGTGAATTCAAGGTCTTTGCTGATAATGTCAAAGGCGGCGGTGTCGTCAAGGGGATTGTCCTCAAAGGCGGTGGCACGTATTCGCGCAAACAGGTCGACGAAATGACCACCCGGGCACGTGACCTGGGCGCCGGCGGGCTGGCATATATCCTTCGCGCCGAGGGCGGCGACAAATCCCCGATTTTGAAATTCATCGGCGAAGACGTAAAAGACCAATTGATTGAGAGGGCTGCTGTGAAAGTCGGCGACGCGCTGTTTATTATAGCCGACGCCCGGTTGAAGACCGAGGAAATCCTCGGGCAACTTCGCCTTCATCTCGGCCGGCAGCACGATCTCATCGACAAGAGCCAATGGAGCTTCCTGTGGGTAAACGAATTCCCGTTGTTTGAGTTCGACGAGGAGTCCAAACGCTTCAGCGCTATGCATAATATCGTTTCCCATCCTTTGGAGGCGGACCTGCCGCTTATTGACGAAGGTTTTGGCAGCGACCTGCCGGGCACCGATCTTAATCATCCCTGGCGTCGCGCCCGGGCGAATCAATATGACCTCGTAATCAACGGCTGGGAAATTGCTTCGGGCGGGCAAAGGATTAACCGTCGTGAATTGCAGCAGAAGATTCTAAATATTCTGGGTATCGACGATGCGCGGGCCGAGCGGATGTTTGGATTTCTGCTGCGGGCGCTTGAGTACGGCGCGCCGCCGCATGCGGGCATTGCCGCCGGACTCGACCGACTGGTAGCGCTGATGACCGGCAGCGAGTCGATTCGTGACGTCATTGCCTTTCCCAAGACGGCCAACGCAATGTCACTCATGGACGGATCGCCGGCCAAAATCGACCCCGAGCAACTCGAGGAACTGGGGTTGATGATCAAACCGGAAGAGAAAGAAAGCTAACCGGTATATGAGTCCCGATACAGACGACAAAGTATCACGCACCTTCAATATCGAAGGTATCGACCAGCGTGTTCTGTTCGGACAGAACGATGTTTATCTGCGGGTAATCGAGTCGCGTTTCTACTGCAAGATTGTGGCCCGCGGCGATACCGTAATAGTGGAGGGACCGCCCACCGACGTCGAGCAGATATTCCGTTTGCTCAGCGACCTGGTTACGCGCATCAAACAGGGTGACTATATAACTCACCAGTATCTGAACTATGCCATCGGCATGGTGAAGGAAAACGGCTATGGTCCGGCCGAAGAGATCTCAACGGAGTCCCTGTTGACCAACGCGCTGAGAAAATCAATCAAGCCCAAGACGGTCGGCCAGACACGTTATGTTGAAGCGGTCAGCAAGAATGATATTGTCTTTTCCATCGGCCCGGCCGGGACCGGCAAGACCTACCTGGCGGTGGCCATGGCCGTGGCTGAGCTCAAAGCGGGCAAGGTCACCCGCATTGTTTTCACGCGCCCGGCTGTTGAGGCCGGGGAATCGCTCGGGTTCCTGCCCGGTGATATTCGCGCCAAGGTGGATCCTTATCTGCGACCGGTGTACGATGCCCTTTACGACATGCTGCAGCCGGAGAAAACCCGCAAGCTGCTCGAGCACGGTGTTATTGAAATTGCTCCGTTGGCCTTCATGCGCGGACGAACATTAAACGAAGCGTTTGTCGTGCTCGATGAGGCGCAGAACACCACCAATGCGCAAATGAAGATGTTTTTGACCCGAATCGGCGAGAAGTCCAAGGCCATTATCACCGGCGACATTACCCAGATTGACCTCGATGACCGTCACGGATCGGGGCTGGTGAAGGTTCAGAAAATTCTCAAGCGCGTGGACGGGATTGAATTCGTCTATTTGACGGAAAAAGATGTTGTCCGACACCATCTCGTGCAGAATATTATAAAGGCTTACGAGAAGTACGAACGCTCCCGGCGAAAGGAGTGAGGCGAAAAGGATTTCGCCATAATGTTTTCCTATATTCTAAAGTTTAAGCGGTGGGCCCGGCGGCTTCTGAAAGTTCAAAGTGAAAGCCGCCAGGCGATTCAGCCGGCAACACGGAGGCGATCGGGCAAGATACTGCTGCTCGTGGGGTTCTCCGTTCTGGTCAGTATCATCTATCCGGGCGAGGCGCTCTATGACCCGCTGGATATGCCCCGCAAAAACGAGAACGCGCTCGAAGACATCATTGCCCCCTTCCAGATAACCGTTTACAAATCCACCCGCGAACTGAATGACGAGAGGGGGGTCGTAAGGTCCGCCGTCCCGATGGTGGTCGACAGCGACACCGCTATCAGCGGCAGCGCCTTTGCCGCCCTTAAACGGTTCTTCTCGCTGGTGGACTCGGTGCGGCATTCGCCGGGATGGGCCGATGCTCTCAAACGGCAGCAGTACCTCCAACCCATATCGACACGGTTTCCCCTGCTGAGCGAGTCGGCCATCGAGCAGTCATTGACTATCGACAGTCTCTGGCGGGTTCACCGATATCTGAAGACTATTTACGAGGACGATCTCTACAAAGTAGGCGTACTGGCCAGCAAGAAATCTCTACCCGACTCGCGTAACAAGTCGGTGCTGGTGCGAAAAGGAGAGAGGGAGAATATATACAGTCGTGACCGTCTGCTGGATATGCCGACGGCCAACGGCCGGCTGCTCACATCTTTGAACCATCTCTATTCCAGCGATTCTATTGATGTCGAGTACTACTACCTGATTGGTCGGACGTTTATTCAACCGGACCTGCGCGTCAATATGCAGGCGTACAATCGGCGCGTTGAGCAGGAGCTTACGCTGATCTCGGAGATCAAGGAAGTCGTCAACACCGGCGACATCATAGTTCGCTCCGGCCGCAAGGTCAGTCCGCGACAGGAGCAGGTTCTCCAGGAAATGGCCCGTATTCTCCGCGGCCAGGCGGCCGAGAGCGGCTGGCTGGTGCCACTGCTGCCGGCGCTGGCCCGCGTCGTTATGGTCCTGGCTGTCTTCACGCTGCTTTACCTGTTTCTGTACTATTTCCGGGGCGAGATTTACCGATCAACTCCCAAGCTTGTCGCCATCTTCTTTGCTTTCGCGCTGCAATTGGCACTGATACATCTGATCACTCGCTGGGAATTGTCGGTCTACCTTTATCCGGTGGCGTTACTTCCCATTCTGATCACGATTTTGTTCGATGCCGAGGTGGGTATACTGTCGACTATCATCCTGGCCCTGGTGCTGGGGATGTTGCACCGATTCGATTTCACCGTGACCTTAATGACGGTGGTGGTCGGGATGGTGGCCTGTTTTACCTCGCGTGAAGTCAGGAGACGCACACATTTCTTCCGAATAATCTTCTTCACGGTGATAGCTTACGCGGTATTTATCCTGGTGGTCGAGAGCCTCAAGCTCCGGCCGGTGTCGGATATCTGGACCGAAGTCGGTTACGGTCTGGTGAATGGAATCATCTCATCGTTTCTGGTAATCGGGGTCTTGCCTTTCTTTGAATCGTTGTTCGGCATCACCACCGATATCACCCTGCTGGAACTGTCCGACATGAACCATCCGCTTCTCAAGAGGCTGGCGATCGAAGCGCCCGGGACCTACCACCATTCGATTGTTGTCGGCAATCTTTCCGAGGCGGCCGCAAAGGCTATCGGCGGTAATTCGCTGCTGGCGCGGGTGGGGGCATACTATCATGATATTGGCAAGATCGAAATCCCTGAGTATTTCGTCGAGAACCAAC
Source organism: Candidatus Zixiibacteriota bacterium (assembly GCA_030619085.1). Lineage (GTDB taxonomy): Bacteria > Zixibacteria > MSB-5A5 > GN15 > FEB-12 > JAUXCD01. The sequence continues at coordinate 13,397 of JAUXCD010000009.1, read as the reverse complement.
TCGGCATCAAGTCCAAGCATGAGATGCTGACCCCATCAATGTCCTCCATCATCCTGTCGTCTCATGTCAAGAAAGGGAGAATGCTGGGCGAGATACACGATATACCTGATGACGTGCTGAACTTCATTGAAGAGCACCACGGCACGATGGTGATGAGCTACTTTTACAACAAGGCTCTGCAGGAAGGGGCCGATGAATCCACGGCGGATAAATTCCGCTATCCCGGTCCCCGGCCGCTCACGCGCGAGACCGGTATCGCCATGCTGGCCGACGCCGTCGAGGCGGCCAGCCGGACACTGGACGACCCGAAGCCGGCCCGAATCAACAATCTTATCCAGCGCATCATCGATGACCGTTTCAAGTCCGGTGAACTGGACCTGTGTCCTCTGACGCTGCGCGATCTGGCCAAAATTAAGGAAGCGTTCTCTCAGATTCTGGTAGGTATCTTCCACCACCGCATTGCCTATCCGAAAAAAGAGGATGCTGAGGATTAAGATGAAACTTGCGGTGCACAAAGAAGCCGCCATTCGGCTGCCGGTGGCAAAAATGAAGAAGCTCTTCGAAGTGTTGACCGATGAAGAAGCTGACCCTGATAGTAGCAGCAACATTAATGTGATATTCACTTCCGACCGGAAGATTCGCAGTCTTAATCGCACATACAGGAGTATTGATCGGGCAACCGATGTGCTGTCATTCAACATTGACGACCAGACGGTGCCCGACGGCGTTTTTGGAGAAATCTATATCTCCACCGCCACGGCTCGAAAGCAAGCCGCCTCCTACGGCGGCAGTCTGGGGGAAGAGATTCTCCGATTGCTCTGTCACGGCCTTCTGCACCTGTTCGGGTATAACCACCAGGCACCTCGCCAGGAGAAGAGAATGAAAGTGCGCGAAGAATACTATCTCAACAATATTTACGGGTTACGATAAGCCATGCTGGAACTTGCACTTATACTCGTGATTGTCATCGGACTTATCAGCGGTCATTTTATTTCCCTGTACTCTCTGGCGATCTATATCGATCCCGACGAACTGGAAACCCTCTATCCCAAAATATCGAGGAGCCAAAGAAATCTGCTGAAGAAGCTGGCCGATGATCCTCGCGTCTTTACCCAGACGGCAATCGTGTACAAATCGTTCGTACTGGTTGCATTGTCGTTCGCTATGGTGAGTTTTCTCAAGTTGCTCGGTCTGCGTATCGGAGTCGATAATGCCGTGCTGATCCCGATCGGATTGATTCTGGTGTGGCTTCTGTACTTATTCTTTGTAGAATACCTGCCCCGGCGTTCCTCACGGCGGGCCATAAATCTGGAGATGACCAAACACCTGTGGATGATCACCTTGGTGTACGTGATATTTCTCCCGATCGTGAAACTCTACCGGTTGGCGTTGAAACGAGGCGGCGAGAGTTTTCCCGTTACCGAAGAAGAGAAAGAGGAAATCGTCGAAAGAGCCATCGAGACGCTCGCGGAGGAGGCCGGTATCGGCGAGGCGATAGTCGAAGAGGACGAGAAGGAGATGATCGGGCAGATTTTTCAGCTCGACCAGACGGTTGCTCGCGAAATCATGGTTCCCCGAATTGACATCACGGCCATCGAGAAATCCATGTCCTTTAAGGACATCAGGGCCGTGATTCTCAAGGACGGTCACTCCCGCTACCCGGTCCACGATGGCACTATCGACAAGATCATCGGACTCATTTATGTCAAGGACCTCTTCAATCGGATGCCGGAACCGGGGGAGGAGTTCGTGTTAACCAAGTACCTTCGCAAACCGTACTTTGTCCCCGAGTCAAAAGTCATCGGTGAGCTCCTGACGGAATTCAAGGCGAAACATCTTCATATCGCCATTGTCGTTGACGAATACGGTGGCGTGGCCGGCCTGGTAACGCTGGAAGATATCATTGAGGAGATTTTCGGTGAGATTCAGGATGAACATGACCTGGAAGAGGCCGAGTTCTCCGAATTACCCGACGGCCGCTACCGCGTCAGCGCCTCGATGATGATGGAGAAACTGCAGGACCTGTTTGATACCGATTTTGAGCAGGAAGACTATAACACGGTCGGTGGTCTCATATACGACCTGGTCGGCTCGGTTCCCGCCGAGGGGTTGAAGATCAAATGGCATGAGTTCGAATTCGAGGTCGAAAAGGTCGAAGGTCAGCGGATTTTATATGTCAAGGTGAGGCCTTTGCGCTAGTCCGGCCGCAATCATTTACCGCAATAGATATATCAATGAACGGGACGGTCACTCGTCGATGAACGTCTCTCTGTGGCGATGTCCAGAATCTTCTTCAAATCGTCCAGTTCGCTGCACGTGGCGGAGGCGTTGCGGTAAACATCGTCCAACTGGTATTCCATCGCTCCACAGTTAACCATCACGTAAGGGATGTCGCCGTCGTCGGCCATCTTAGCCAGCCGATAGAGTTCCAATTTGCCGACCAGTTTAGCGTCGCAGATGACCAGATCGGCGATACTGTTGAGATCACCCTGAATTTTCGTTATGTCGTCCAGTGGAATCAGCCGGACATCCAGTTCGCAAGCCGTCTTGAAGTAATGGCTGATGATGGCCTTTTCGAGCGTGAATACCATTACTCTCGTGCCGCGGTAGACGATATCGGTTTTCCCGGGTTGTCGCCGACTCTTTTGCGGCAACGGCAGTGTGAGAGTGAAACAGGTACCCATGTTTGGCCGGGAATCCACGGTAATGTCACCACCGTGTTCACGGGCGATATTTCGGCAGATTGACAACCCCATCCCAGTGCCGACAACTTCATCCTTGCCCCAAACCCCTTTGGTTGAAAAGAAGGGGTCAAAGATTTTCGGCATCGCTTTTTCGGAGATGCCACAGCCGGTATCCGCGACCCGGATTTTCACCGAGTCGTCATCCCGAGTCAGACCCACCGTAATCACCCCCTGAGAGCCTATGGCGTGCTGGGCGTTTATCAGCAGGTTCATCAGCAGTTGCTGTATTTTGCTGGCGGAAACGGCCATGTCCGGTATGTCATCGAAATAGGTGACGATGTCTATGGCGAGCCCGGTCATTTCCTTGTCTATCAGTCCAATGGACCTGGTAATGACTGATTCGAGAGATGTTTCGGAGAAATCTTCGGGTTTGGCCTTAGAGTAAGTCAGCAGTGACATGGCCACCTCGTTGGCTCTTTCGCCCAGCTCTATAATCTGATTGAAGGTGTCGCGGGCCACTTCCGGTCCTTGTTCGGTGTCGAGATCCGTCAGTGCGAACGAGGCATTGCCTATAATGCCGCCCAGGTAATTCTTGAATTCATGGGCCACCCCGGCCGCCAGCATGCCGATGGCCTTCATCTTGTCGGCCTCGACCACCTGTTGCTGCATAATCAGCTCGCTGGTGATATCCTCGCCGATCGAGAGGAAGCCTATTATCTGCCTTTTCTCGTTGAAGATGGGAGAGATGATCTTGCGCTCCCAGTACAGGTCACCGTTTTTCTTGCGATTCCGGATATTTCCCGACCAGGTATCACCGAGGGTAATTGTTTCCCATAGATTTTTGAAAAACTCGTCATCGTGCTTGCCCGATTTGAGCACCTTGGGGTGTTTACCGATGACTTCCGTCAACGCGTAGCCCGTTGTCTTGACGAATTTCGGATTGACGTATTCGATGCTCCCATTAATGTCCGTGATCACGACAATGTTTTCCGACTGGGCGACAGCCGCCGAGAGCTTGCGCCGCTCCTGATCCTTTTTGATACGATCCGTGATGTTGGTGGCATAGCAGTGAATCAGGTCCTGGTCCTTGACCTGGTGCAGGGTCCAAAGCCATGAATTACCTTTACACGATGATTCCAGGTTGTGGATGTTCGTCACCTGGGGGAACATCTCGGTCACGATTCCCTGCAGGTTCGCAGGAAGAATCTCCTTGATATCTTTATCCTTCAAACCCAATTCGTTCACAATGCGTCTGCAGGTGGGATTCATATACGCAACCGTTGTGTCATGACAAATGGTCAACACCGGATTGGGATTTGACTCGGGATACGCTGCCAATTCCTGCAGTCTCTTCTCGGCTTGTTTGCGATGAGTAATGTCGACAATGATACCGCGGATGCCGGTGACATTGCCATGTTTGGTGACGACAGCAGAGTGAACGGAAATAGGGAAGTAGCTGTCATCGGCGCGACGACCTCGATATTCTGTTTCGCCAATTTGCTCGCCCTTGAGCAGTTGCTGGAACCTGTTCCTGGCCTTGCCCCGGTCATCGTGATGAAGCATATCGAAAACGCTAAGTCCGTTATCGAGATCGGCCTCCTCATAGCCAAAGTATTCCAGCACTTTGCGGTTGGCGAATTTGAAATCCCCCTGCAGGTCGGTTTCGAAAACCGCCTCAGGCAGCATCTCGGCCAGTTCGCGGTACTTGGCCTCGCTTTCGCGCAATTCTCGGTCGGCCTGTTTGCGCTCGGTGATATCATGCAACACACCCTGAGTGGTCAGTTTGCCGTCACGTATCAGGTGAGAAACCGAGGCCTCGATCTCAATCTCCTTGCCATCCTTGGTCAGCCCCGTGAACTCACAGTGACTCGATAGTCTTTCTCCTCGTTTCGCCATTGCGGCGCGCTCGGTGATTAACTCCCGACTCTGCGGTGCGATGAGGGTCATCAGGTCGAAATCCGGTGCCAATGCCTCGTCGACGGAAATCTTAAACAACTTGGCGAATTGTTGGTTGATCAGTTCATACTTGCTGTCGGTCAAAAGGTAGATGGCGTCACCGGACTGCTCGATCAGGGCGCGGTATTTTTCCTCGGATTCCCGCAGCGCTTTCTCAGTATTCACTCGCGACGAAACGTCAATGCCAATGCTCCACATAGACCAGCCGGCGATAGGGAAGCGGCGCGAAATGTCCGACCAGATAATAATTTTCACCGTGCCGTCTTTGCACGTGATTTTCCACTCCTGGTTGCGGATGTCGTTCTTGAATTCTTTATATGTCTTTTTGACATACCGCAGGTACTTCGGGTCCGGGAACAGAGTTCCCATCGCATGCGGTTTATCGATCATTTCCTCAGGCGTGTACCCGGTGACGTGTTCACACTCACTGTTCCACAGAGCAAAATTCCAGTCACCGTCGAAGGCTATCATCATAACCGGCATGTTCTCGACTACCCGGCGAAGCCGCTCCTCACTGCTGTGAAGGTCCTTGAACGCAACTTGCTTTATCATGGCATAGAGAAGAAACAACCAGAGCAACGGCTGCAACATACCGGGATAATCTTCAATTGCGTCGAGTTTATCGTAGATGCCGCTCCACTGGAGAAAATCACTCAGATGATGGAACAGCGAGAGAATAAGAATGCCCGCTATGAGGAGCTTCGCGTCACGGGAGAGCGACCGTTTCCAGCCAGATAACAGCAGGGCAAAGGCGGCCAGTGTAGCCAGGAAAGAGGCCAGATCCAATATGCTTATTGTGTTCAGCACCAGCTCTTTCTCCTGATGAAGACTTGCCAGCACCAAAAGCAGATAAACATCGAACTGACCAAGTAGCACACATGCTCGAGCAGATTCAGATATTGGCCGAGAAAGCAGCCCTCCAGGACCGTTAACAGCCAGCCAACCGTAAGCACCAGGAATCCAACCAGGAAGGTTCGATAAGCTGGCAGGCGTTTCAAACTGTCTCGATTCTCCACCATGAAAATCAGGACACCGATTCCGAGAAGTAGGGTTATGGTTTCGTTTCCGGTGGTCACAATACTTTTTCTTCCGGCAATATAGTAAGGCTGTCTCCGGAAGCTCCCCGTCGTCGGGCCCGGCAGGTGAATGAGGCTCCGCCCGGCAGAGTTGAGGTTACTTCCATGTCTATCTTATAGTTATCGGCAGTTCCGGGATGATTTTGAGGGCTCGGGTTGTTTGTCGGTCATTGAGAACGGATCGGGTACCCGGGATAAGTGGGTTAGGGTCGGATTTGACGGGGTTGTGCCGTCAGTCGGAGCGGCTCTTCATCGGCCGACTGCGCTTTATCGAGAGATTGCTGAGAGTTTTGGCGATTTCCATGTTCTTGAACGGTTTCGTAATGTAATCATCGGCGTCAGCTTTGCCCGCTTCGACCGTGATACGACGGGCACCCTGAGCCGTGACGAACAGCACCTTGGTGTTGGGGTAAAGCTCCTTGACCCTGGTCAGCAATTGCCGGCCGTCCATTTTTGGCATCTCTAAGTCGGAGATGACAAAATCGACAGGCTCCTTCTTCAGATGATTGAGCGCATCTTGGCCGTCGGAAGCCTCTGCCACACTGTAGCCCTCCCTGGCCACCATTCGGGAGAGGATGCGGCGAATGAACGGCTCATCATTAACCACCAGAACAGATTTTAGTCTTCCGTTTCCAGTCATTTATAGCTTATCTCCGGAATAGTGCGGTATTCGGATTGTCAATTTAATCATCCGGTCTTGCTGATATATGCCTTATATCGGCCTCTTGGGGACGAAAGTTAACGTCTACTGGCCTCTTCGTAAGTGTCTGCGAGGGAGATGTTTTGGCGGGATGATTTAAGGTAATGACGGTAATAACGGGATGGAGCCTCACTCACCGGCAAAGAAATGGAAATACCCCAGCACCGTCAGGATCAGCGTAAAGAGTATGCCGCAGAGGAACCCGGTTCGGAAATTATCCAGGTTGGCTAGGGCAGAGGCTTTTTTCTTCGACCCGGCCGAGAGATCGGCGTGACAGTGCTTGCATCGAGTAGCCCCGGCGTTGATGGTCTCTTTGCAGTAGGGGCACTTCTGGGACATCTTGGCTACAGTCATACCCTATTATGATTCAGTCGATGGAGTAATTTCAATTAAAAAAAAGAAGGTGCTTCATAAAGAAATGCCCCCGAGAGATATACTCTTCGGGGGCAGATCAAAGGTCGTTTAACGGGGGGCGTCAGGCGGGAAATTCGACTTTGGCAAACCACTCGATTTCCACATCATCAAACAGTTTGTCACGCGTCTGGCAATCTTCAAGAAACTTTCGATCGCCGTCGCCAAGCGCTTCACCTTTTATCTTCTTTTCAGCGGCGGCAGCCAGACTTTTGAAGTCCTCGTAGTGTTCGCTGAGTCGAAGTTCGGCATAGTCACGGGCGGCAAAGGTCGAAATCAGGAACTGCCAGTCCGAGGCGGACATCAACATCAGTTCCCGAGCCATCTGTTTGAGAATTGTTTCCAGCTCAGCGTCCTGTTTATCAGGGTTGTCTGTCCAGAAACGGGCGAACTCGCACATCCTGGCTTCGGATTCGTAGATGTGTTTCCAGGTCCATTCGTTTTGTTGGTTGAGCCAGATGTAATGGTGGTTGCCTTCGCCCCAGCTTCCCTCGGGGATAGAGATGACCGATGTTGACTTACTGCGATCAAGATGGTCGCCCAGACTGGTCAACTCGACCCGGTCGTCTTCGCAGATGTTTTTGAGTACCTGCTTGAGAAACATCGGTCCCTCAAACCACCAGTGACCGAACAGCTCGGCGTCGTATGGCGCAACCAGAATGCCCTTCTGTTCGGTGGAGTCGTGATAGGCCACCAGGGTCTCGGCCACTTTATCAGAGAAGTGTCTGGCGTTTTCTGGGATTCGGTTGACGGCGTTCTGGCGGTTATATTCCATCTTGTCGGCCAGGTCGGCTCCGGACGATGTCACTTCCCAATAGCGATGCCCACCGGGGAAGCGCTTCTTGTGGAAGTCGAGATAATTGCCGTCACCGGGATATCCGTGCTCACCCGACCAGACCAGAAGGCCGGTCTCGGCATCACGGGTGAAAATAGCCGTAGGTTTCTTGCCTTCGGGGGACGATGACACCATATAAACCTCACGCGGGGTCTTGTCCTTGTCCTCTTTTCGCGGTTTATATTGCTTCTCGAATTGTCCCCACAGCAGCTTTAGCGCCTCGAAACGGTCAATATAGACGCCAATCGACTTGCCGCCTTTCAGAAGGGCTGAGTCGACAATGAAGAAATCGAGGTAGTTTTCGGCCAGAAATTCATCGACTCCTTTGCGCAGATATGGCTCCTGTTTACCGGCGATAGGTACCGGCGGTGTCCATTCGTACCTCGGCCGGTAGGCGCATTCGGGCAGCCAGATGCCCCTCGGGTCGCGTCCGAAATGACGGCGATAGTTCTTGACAGCCATCTTGGTCTGGGCCTGCAGAGACTCATCACGGGACAAAAGCGGGTAATATCCGTGGGTGGCGCCGCAGGTTATGATTTCGACATACCCGCCATCCTGCAATTTCTTGAACTCGAAGAGGATATCGTGTCCGATATCGTTAAAATGTTCCAGGCTCTCCCGGTAAAATTTCTCCCAGAAATGGGCATTTTCGAGCATTGACGTTTGGCTGTACTTGGAAAACTCCTCAGCATCCTGCTGAGCCGCCTGGATCTTCTGATTGAGGTAACCTATGAACTCTTCCTTGAAGGAGTTATCGGCCAACTGCTCGCACAGCACCGGAGACAGACCGATCGTGATTTTGGGCTGGTACCCTTCTTCGATCAGTTCTTCCAGTATGCGAAGGATGGGAAGATAGGTTTCAGCGGCCGCTTCACTTAGCCAATCGGTGCCGTGGGGCCAGCGGCCGTGAGAGAGGACATAGGGGAGGTGACCGTGTAGTACGAAGCTGAAATATCCTTTGCTCACTTTTCTTGTTCCTCGCCGTTGAAGTTGGGTTCAAAACCAATGTTTTTGGCCTGCATTTGAGCGCCACCATGCAGCTTTATTTCACCGTACTGCTTTTCGAACTTCTTGATATTTTCGGTGAGGGCCTGCAAAAGCATCTTGGCGTGCATTGGAGTCATGATAATTCTCGATTGAACCCGGGCTTTGGGCATCCGCGGCATGACCCGCGCGAAATCGATGATCATTTCTGTCGGGGAATGGGCGATCATCACCAGATTGGCGTAAATACCTTCAGCTTCCTTTTCACCCAGTTCAATGTTTATCTGCTGTTGCCGGATTTCTTGCATTTTTTGGCCCTTTTTAAACTTTTTTTCAAATCAGCACTTGTATGAGGCAATCCATTTTAATAACTTTAGGCTCTAAGTCAACTATATTTGTGAATTGCTTGGAGTTGGAAGAAGCTGACAATGCCAATTACTGCTGAGAGAATTGAGACAATTGCGAATGGGATTGGTCAAGCCAAGATTCTTATCCTTGGCGACATTATGATCGACGAGTATCTCTTTGGTACCGTCAATCGCATTTCGCCGGAGGCTCCGGTTCCGGTGGTGGAAATCACCTCCAGCAACCTTTTGCTCGGAGGCGCTGCCAACGTCGCGGCAAACATTCGTTCGTTGGGCGACGAACCTATCCTGATAGGCACTGTCGGCGAGGACGAAGCATCGGTGAAGCTGGCGCAGTTGATGAAAGACAAAGGTATTTCCAGCGACTTTTTTGTCAATGACCCCAGTCGCCAGACGACCATCAAGACCAGAATCATCGCGCATAGTCAGCAGGTAGTGCGTGCTGATCGGGAAAACCAGCACGAACTTGATGAACAAACCCAGCAGAATGTATTCAAACGATTCATGTCGGTGATAGACGACATCGGGGCGGTGATTATCTCCGATTATGGTAAAGGCGTTATCACCAAGCAGTTACTCGAGAGAGTCATCGACGCCTGCCTCGACAAGGATGTATTCGTCGCGGTTGACCCTAAAGAAACACATTTCCACAACTACCAGAAAGTCTCCGTTATTACGCCCAACCACGACGAAGCCGGTTTTGCCTACGGTCGCCGGATTAGGTCCGAGAAGGACCTGATGGAGGTTGGTAACGGGCTTCTGAAGAAACTTCAGGCTACTTCGATACTTATCACGCGCGGTCCGGACGGTATGTCGTTGTTCAGGAAGAACGCTGAAGTTACTCATATTCCCACCTTTGCCCGTCAGGTGTACGATGTTACAGGCGCCGGCGACACTGTTATTGCGTCGTTTGTGGCGGCCACCTGTGCCGGGGCCGATCTGGTTGAGGCCGCTATTGTTGCCAATGCCGGAGCCGGTGTGACAGTCGGCGAGATCGGTACGGCTTCGGTGACGCTGCCCAAGCTGAAGGAAGAGCTGAAATTCAACGTCCGCAACGGCAATCTGAAAAAGGCGGCGTTGGAAGCATCGTAGGGTCCACCGTGAGTCGGGAGGAGACCTTATCATTGGCAGTCCCGTCGAATTATGAATCCCGCTAAACTAATCAAAAGAAGCGACCTGCCGTTACTGATGAAACGGCTTCGCCGACAGGGTAAACGCGTCGTTTTCACCAACGGTGTTTTTGATGTCCTGCACCGAGGCCACGTTGATTACCTGGCTCGGGCGAGGTCATTCGGAGACTTGCTGATGGTCGGACTCAATAATGATCGCTCCGTGAGGCGTCTGAAAGGCCCGACCCGGCCGGTGCAGAAACAGGCGGACCGGGCGGCAATCCTTCTGGCGCTTCGCTGGGTGGACTTCGTGGTGCTTTTTGGCGAGGACACGCCCGACAAGTTGATTCAAGAAGTGCGACCCGATGTTCTCGTTAAGGGGGCCGATTACCGGCTTGCGGAGGTTGTGGGCGCGCATTTTGTAAAGTCCTGCGGCGGTTCGGTGCGTACCGTGCGACTGACCAAAGGACGGTCTACCAGCCGGCTTCTGAAGTTGCTCAACAAGTAACTCCGCATTCCAATATGAAACACTTTTCGTACGATTCTACCGGGCCGAGTAATTCACCGGCTGTCATAAAAAGTCCGTTACCTCTTTCCGCACAGTCCTGGTTCACATCTCTTGCTTTTTGATGGGAATCTCGTTTTCTTTAAGCCTATGGTGAGTAAGCCAATCAAAGAAACGACCACGTCCGTTGAATCACTGGCGGCGAAGGGATACTGGCCGGCCGTTGCGGCCAGGTATCTTGGCGAGGGCAAGTACTCCAAAGCTGTCGAGTTGTGCCGCGACAATCTGGCCGAAAAAGCCGACCTGCTCTCCGCCCGATTGATCTATGCCCGCACGCTTTATTGCGCCGGGCAACTGGAGTCGGCGGCGGAACAGTTCTACTCGATTCTAGCCCATGACCCTGAGAATCTCGTTGCCCTCAAATTCATGGGCGATATCAAGCATGACAGCGGCGACACCGTTACGGCGTTGTCCTATTACCGCCGTGTGCTCGAGATTGATCCGAGTTGCTGCGGCCTTTGCTCACCGGTTCAGCGTCATCGTCAGGAGACAACCCAGACCATCACGCTGGTGAGGCACTCCGAACCGGTGCCGGCTGATGCCAAAGAGACTTCCGAGCTGCGCCGGATTCAGTTTTTCACGGAGACAATCGGCGATTTGTACCTGGCCCAGGGTCATTCGAGAATGGCGGCGGAGGTGTTCCGCATCCTGAGCAAAAGCAATGACAATCCTCGCCTGGCCGAGAAACTGAGAATATCAGAAAAGAAAATAGAAGAGAAAGGAAAGTAAGCATGTCCGTCAAACGTATCGCCGAGATCAAAAAGAAAGCACGCCGTGATAATTTCGATGGCGTTATCGTCACCCACATGGACTATATCCGGTACCTGACCGGCTTCACCGGCTCGGCCGGCCTGCTGATGATAACGGGAACCGAGGCTCACTTTCTCACCGATTTCCGTTACAAGGACCAGGCTGCCAGGCAGGTTAAGGGTGCCAAAGTCTCAATCGTCAAGGGTGATCCGGTTACCTGCCTCAAGGATTTCCCTCGTTTCAACGGCAAGAATCGGACCTATGGATACGACCTGGAAACAACCACCGTGGGCGCCAGACAGCGCCTTGGGAGCGTGCTTTCACAGTGTCTTCTGGTGCCGGACGGTGCCCTGTTTGCCGAGCTGGGGTGGGTCAAGGATCGCGATGAACTGGCCAGCATCAAAAAAGCGGTCGAGATATCAGACCTCGCCTTTGAGCGCATCGTCAATATTATTACACCCGGGATTCGCGAGAGGGAGATCGCCGCTGAGCTGGAGTATCAGATGATGATGCTCGGTTCGGAGAGGCCGGCCTTCGAAAGCATCATCGCCTCGGGAGTAAATTCAGCCATGCCGCACGCCGGGGTGTCGTCCAGGAAGGTCAAAAAGGGTGAGTTCATCACTATGGATTTTGGGGCCACCGTCAACGGCTACGTTTCCGATATCACCCGCACCGTGGTGGTGGGCAAAGCCACCCAGCGCCAGAAGAAAATCTACGGTATCGTACTAAAAGCCCAGAAAGCGGGTATCAGGAAAGTGAAGGCCGGAGTCATGTGTAGCGCCGTTGACCAGACCGCCCGCAGCATTATCACCAAGGCTGGTTATGGCAAGGAGTTCGGTCACGGAACCGGTCACGGGATCGGCTTTTTCGTACATGTAGGCCCCCGGGTGTCGTCGGTTTCTAATGATAAGTTAATGGTAAACAACGTTATAACAGTTGAGCCCGGCATTTATATCAGCGGCTGGGGCGGGGTCCGGATTGAAGACGACGTGGTCGTGACGAGAAAAGGCTGCAACGTGTTAAACCGGGCGCCAAAAAACTTGTTGGAGCTGTAAGCGAAATGACATATAATCCGCGCGTGAATTTGCACAGAATATCAGCACAATCAGTTCGCTATATCCGACCGATGTTTTGTTGAGGTATGAGAATGAACGAAAAGTACATACGGAGACTTATTGCCCTGGTAGAGGAATCGGAGATTGAGTCGCTGGAGGTCTCGCACTGGGGGCGCAAGATCAAAATTACCCAGCGAATCAATGGTCAGAGCGCTGCCCCGGCTTTTGTACAGCCGGTTGTTCAGCGTGAGGTTTCCGCTCAGCCGGCATCAGCACCTTCCCCGACCGCTGCTCAGGAAAAGCCCCCAGTTGCCGATACAAGTAAACTGGTGGCTGTAAAATCCCCTATGGTGGGTACTTTCTATGCCGCCCCGGCTCCGGATGCTGATCCTTACGTTTCTCTGAATGAGCGAATCAGGGTGAGTCAGGTCGTCTGCATCGTGGAGGCCATGAAGCTAATGAACGAGATCGAGTCAGAAGTGGCCGGACGCGTGGTTGAAATTCTGGCTGAAAACGCTCAACCGGTGGAGTTCGGACAGACTCTCTTTCTGATCGATCCTGAATAACGCTCAGTCTGGAAAGGGATTTCCATGAATCTTAAGCAGATGCTGGTCGAAATGCTCAACCGCAAAGCATCCGACCTGCACATCAGGGTTGGTGTCCGTCCGCATCTGAGAGTCAACGGTCGTCTGGAACAGATTGCCACTGACCCAATGACCATGGACGGCATGGACAAGATCGTAACCCAGGTTCTCAACGAGAAGCAGCAAGAGAGATTCCAACGCAAAAACGAGATGGACCTGGCCCTGTCAGTGGCCAAACTGGGCCGTTTCCGAATCAACCTTTTCAGACAGCGCGGAACTGTCGGTGTTGCGGTCCGTTCGGTCAGCACCGTGGTGCCGTCGTT
>JAUXCD010000243.1 GCA_030619085.1 Candidatus Zixiibacteriota bacterium | reverse complement strand
GAGCCTGAACGATGGTGTCAAAAAGAGGATCACCACCAGGCTCCTCGAGCGCGGCAGTGAGGCCGATATCGAGACGGTCCACGAAATGGAGCATCCGAAAAGCGGACCTGACCGGTAGTCAGGCCGTCGGTCACACCGCGGCTCGGCGTGCGAAGGTTAAGTGGGTGCAATTCGGTGCGTTGCGAAGGCAAGAGTAGGGATTGTCGATGAGAACTGGCGGTGTTTGCATGGCATTTTGTATAGCTTATAGCTTGACAAATTCTCTTTAAATTGGTTTTATTCGGCGTTTCTGGTTAAGTATTATTAACCCATACCAAGGGAGCCAAGTTGCAGACAGAGGACAAGACTGAAGTGGCCTTTCCCGACATATTTGAGAAGTGCTATAATTACACCGAAGCCCGCGACATCCAGGCGATGGGTATTTACCCCTATTTCCGTCCCCTTCAATCGGCTCCCGGTAACGAGGTTGTAATTGATGGCAAGAAATGCATCATGGTCGGCTCCAACAACTACCTCGGCCTGGTTAACCACCCCAAGGTGAAAGAGGCGGCGGCTCAGGCCTCACTCAAATACGGTAGCGGTTGCACCGGGTCCCGCTTTCTTAACGGCACCCTGGATCTTCACCTGCAGCTCGAGGAGCGGCTGGCAAAATTCATGCAGCGAGAGGCCTGCCAGGTTTTCTCCACCGGTTTCCAGACCAATCTGGGAATTATATCTTCCATAGTCGGCAAGGGCGACACCGTCATTCTCGACCGGCAGGATCATGCCTGTATCCTCGATGGTGCCCGTTTATCATACGGGAAGATTTTCAAGTTCGCACATAATGACGTCAATGACCTGGAGCGTGTCATCGGCAACGTCCGGGCCAACAGCAATGGCCGGGGCGGGATACTGATTGTCGTTGACGGTGTCTTTTCGATGGAAGGTGATATCATTGATCTGCCGGGACTGGTTAAGGTGGCCAAACAGTATGGCGCCAGGGTTTTGGTCGATGATGCTCATTCGGTCGGCGTGCTCGGGGAGACCGGCGCCGGAACCGCCGAGCATTTCGGACTGATTGATGATGTTGACCTGACGATGGGTACCTTCTCCAAATCGTTTGCATCGCTGGGTGGTTTTGTAGCCGGTAACAGGGATGTTATCGATTATATCAAGCATCACGCCCGGTCGCTCATATTCTCAGCCTCGCCCACCCCCGGTAATGCCGCGGCCGCCCTGGCATCCCTGGATATAATCGAATCGGAGCCGGAGCGTCGCGAACATCTCTGGCGAAACGCTCATAAAATGCAGCGGGAATTCCGCAACCTTGGATTCAATATCGGCCACACCGCGAGCCCGATCGTGCCCATTGTGATCGGCGAGGACCTCGAGGCCTTCGCTTTCTGGAAAGAACTCTTCGACAACGGCGTATTCGCCAACCCGGTGATTTCGCCGGCCGTGCCTCCGGGCCAGTCGATGATACGGACCTCGTATACGGCCACCCACACCGACGAACACCTTGATCAGGTGGTTGAGGTGATGGCCAAAGTTGGCCGCGCTAAAGGATTGATTTCTTAAAACAACTATGGCTACAGTTGAAGTCGTTGAGGTAAAATCGGCCGCTGGGCTGAAGAAATTCATCAAGTACCCGAACCAACTCTACCGGGATGACCCCAACTACGTCACCCCCCTTCTTTCGGAACGCCTGGAGTTTTTTAACCGCGATAAAAACCCGTTCTACCGGACCGCCAGGGTAAAGCTGTTCGTGGCCATGAAAGACGGCCGCATCGTCGGGCGGATTGCCACCAGCATAAATTTCAATCACAATGAATACCACGGCGAGCAGACCGGCTTTTTTGGCTTCTTCGAGTGCCCCGATGATTACGAAATCGCCTCTACCTTGCTGAAGGTGGCGATGATCAATCTGAAGAAAGAAGGCATGGACAAGATGCGGGGGCCAATGAACTTTTCGACCAATCACGAGTGCGGCTTTCTTGTGGTCGGTTTCGACAGCCCTCCCAGGGTGATGATGACGTACAACCGCCCCTATTTGCCACGGCTGGCGGAGAAATTCGGACTCAAGAAAGCAATGGATCTGCTGGCCTTTGAAATTCTCGGGGAAAACAAAATCCCAGAGCGGATACAGAACCTCGTTGACAAACTCAAGACCCGAACCAAAATCACACTACGGTCGATCGACATGTCGGATTACGAAAACGAAATCCTGTTGATCAACTCCCTCTACAATGACGCCTGGCAATACAACTGGGGTTTTGTTCCGATGGAGAAAGACGAGTTCATCTACACCGCCAAAGACCTGAAAAAAATCATTGAACCGGAAATGGTCCTTATTGCCGAGCACGAGGGTAAGCCGGTGGCGTTCTCACTCGCCCTGCCCGACATCAACCAGGTCCTGAGGTATCTCAAAGGACGACTCTTCCCGACCGGCCTGATTAAGCTTCTCTGGCACACCAAGATCAGAAACAAGATTGACACGACCCGCTTGATCACCTTCGGTGTCGTGCCGCAGTTTCAGAAGCGCGGCGTTGACTCACTGATGTTCATCGAAACCTTCAATCGCGGCATCGCCAGGGGCTATCACGCCGCTGAGCTCTCCTGGATTCTGGAAACCAACGATCTCATGTGCCGGGGTGCCGAACAAATGGGCGGCAAGGTCTACAAGCGCTATCGCATAGTCGAAATGCCCCTGTAGCTTTGAACCAACTACTGTCATTTCGCCCCACACCGTCATTATCCACAATTTGACAACGCACCTTTGGATTTGTATATATATGGCATGCTACGTTATAGTCTGAAATCAGGCGTTTGGCTGCCGGCTATTTTTATTCTCCTGGCGGTGATTATCGGCGCCTGCACCAGCCGCTACCGTCTGGACCTTTTTCAGATTACCGATGGCGAGCGCAAGAAGGTCAAGATTGAGCAGACGCAGTATGTTCCCGGTACGGTGTTGAGCGTACTGAACGGGGAAATCAAGGTTGTTCCGGGCGACGGCAACGTGGCCGTGATCACCACCGGGACCAGGGGCGGGCAGACCAAGCGGGAGGCTGAGTATGTCCTCAGTTTCGACGAGTACCTGCGGTGCCGTCTCTATTTTCAACTGGCCTGGCCGCTAAGGGCCGATACGGTGGATCTGCCGGGAAATGCCTATCTGCATTTGCTGGGACAATACGAGTGGCCGCCGGAAGCTACGATATTCTCTCCGCAGTCGGGACAACTGGTTGTGGATTCGGTGACATCGAAAAACCTCTATGCCACCGTCAGCGGACTGTTTCGCAACAATGCTGATTTGACTTATGAGTTTGACGGTAGCTTCAAGGTGAAGATCAGCGATTAAGCGCCCTCTGCACGCTTTCTGTGAAAAACTTATAGCCGTATTCATCGAACAGGCAGAATTGTACCCTCTCCAGATGCCGGGCAAACTCCTGGTAGCCGAATACCGCGGCCACCATGAGATTGGCGCAGGCCTTCATGGGAAATCCCCCCACACCGGTACCGAACGCCGGGAAGGCTATTGATTTTATTTTCAACTGCTCGGCGATATTGAGACTGCTGACCGTCGCCTGTCGGATGAGCTTATCGGTGGTCCGCAGGTCCTGCCCCATCACGGCGGCGTGG
>JAUXCD010000195.1 GCA_030619085.1 Candidatus Zixiibacteriota bacterium | reverse complement strand
TCCGGCCAGCAGGTGCAATGGCAGGTCTATGTGTCGGACGATAATCTTACCTGGCGACTTCACACCAGTGCCCCTGCAGTTGAGTTCAATATCGGCTTGAATCGCTACGAGATAGGTTTTGCCACAGTGGTAACGAGATATGTTAAGGTAGTTAACTCCGGCTTTAATGATATCGCCACCGTGTATATCACGGAGATTCAGACCCTGCTTGAAACGGATACCACTGCCAAATCAACCCAGCGGACCTCCACGCATCTGGCCAACATCAACGCCTCCTATAAATTCTCGGAGGCTGTAAAATCATACGCCGACATTTCCTATCAGCGGGAGCCATCACCCATCCTCGGCGGGCACCGCGACGATCTGTTCTACGCACTTTCAACCAGATATCGTCAGTCCCCGACCCTGTCTCACAACTTCAAGTGGCAGCAGGGCTTCCAGCTCTTAGGGGGTGGTCTTGACGACATCGCCAACCGGACGGCATCCTATACCCTGCTTTACACCCCGCTGGAGACACTGGATTTTTCTCTGTCGGCCTACAATCGCAACGGCTATATTGGCGGCGTGCGCTCCAGCGAAAACAACAGCATCCTGCTGCAGACTCATGGAACGCCCGTACGCAGACTCAACATGTCGACGGAAATCAGCTTTAGCCGCATCGAGCAGGTCCTCATTAATGCTACCACTGACACCTGGGTGTCGCGTGTGTCCATGGACGGTCGGGTATTCCGTTCTGTCGATGCTACGGCCAGCTACTCCTATCAGACCAGCTATGTCAAGCAGGATGACATCAGGCGCGTCAGGCATCGCCTCGGCACCGGCGTCAATTACAGGCTCAGCCAGACTATTTTTATCAGGGGCAATCTTGACCTGATCAGCGAAGAGGTAACGTATATCTCCCACGACTACCTGATGAGCTGGAACATGACCCCGAAACTCACAACCGGGCTCACCGCCCGGTTGACCGATGACGGCAACGACCGGAGAACGACCAGGTACAGTTCTCACCTGAACTACCAGGTCAGTTCTCGCAGCAGTATATATTTCAGTTTCACGCAGAACGACTTTACCCAGGCCGGAGGCACTGAAACAACCTCGCTGCAGGCGGGCTTCAGAACCGGCTTTTGATAACTAAGGAGAATTGTCTGTGACTCAAATGAAAAGTGGCCTACTGATTCTGGCGGTCTTGGCATCGCTGCTGACCGGTTGTGCCGGCATGAAACCGACCATCTTCCTGCACCCCGAGTACAATTTCGGCTATATCGAGAAAGTCGCTGTCATCCCTTTTGAGAACCTGTCAAAGGAACAGGGCGCGGCCTCACGAGCCACGCGGCTTTTCGTGTCGGAGCTTCTGGCTACCGAGAGTTTCGAGGTCGTGGAGCCGGGCGAAGTATCGCGGGCGCTGGAGAAGTTCGCCACCATCCGAGCCGCGCAGTTGACCCAGGCACAGTTAGTGGAAATAGGCAAGCAACTCGGTGTCCAGGCATTGTTTCTGGGCTCGGTCAATGAATCCTCCAGCATGAGAAGCGGTTCGGCATCGACCAGCGTCGTTACCATGGTGGTGCGCCTGGTGGAGACCGATCAGGGTGTGACCGTCTGGTCGGCCACACATACCGAAGGGGGCCGCGGTTTCTGGGCTTCCCTATTCGGTACCGGGCAGAAATCCGAGAGTGAAGTGACGCGCAATTGCGTCAAGAAAACTCTGAAGACTCTGATTAACTAAGGGGGCTGGTGAAACGGCATAACGGACATATACGCCGGGTGATTTTTCTGGTCGCATTTCTGTTTTGCAGCGGCGCTATCACGGCCGAACTGTCGGCGACCGACGCCATCGAGGCTCTGACCGGCAAGACTGTCGCGGTATTGCCGTTTGCCAACTATACAGGCACCTCGCATGCCGTGACGACTATCGTTCCCATGATATACAAAGAGCTTTCCCAGAGCGGTATTGACTACATAACTTCCACCGACCTGAGACCCACTCTCCGGCAGTACCGCATCCGCAGCGTGGGCAAAATAGGGAGCGCCGATGCCCACTCTATCAGAGAGAGCACCGGGGCAACGGTCCTTCTGGCCGGTTCTTTCGATGTTTACCGGGAAGAAGGCAACCCCGATGTCGCCATTTCACTAAGACTCATCGATGTAGAACAAATGAAAATCATGGCCGCTGTATCGATTGCCGCCACCGGTGAGGATTTCGCCGGATTGTTCGGTGTCGGTCGCCTCAGTTCGGCGGAGAAAGTCGCCCAGCGTCTGGTGGAGAAACTGTTTAAGCAGCTTCGCAAAGACCTGGAAATGGCATCGCGTCGCCATCAGGACGAGAAAGCCGGCCACCGCCTGGCGGTGGTGACGTTTGACAACATTACCGACACCCGCTACGCCGGTGAGATCGTCTCAGGCATATTGGTGTCGGGACTCGTGCAGGACGGTTTCGAGGTTCTGGAACCCGGTTTGGTGGATGAACTGATGCTTCGCGATCAGATCGTTCTGCGCGGCGAGATTCGCCTGCAATTGCTCCGCGAACTGGCCGATCAGTACAATCTTGACTTTCTTATCACCGGTCGGGTGGAAGGGTTTTCCCCCCAGCGTGGATCGGTGGAGGAAACTCACCCGGAATTCGAGTTTGGCGCCCGTCAACTGGATGCATCCACCGGAAAGATTCTCGCCACGTACGACGGCAACACCAGCGGCGCCGATTCAGAGACGATCCTCGGATTGGGCCGGTGCCACTCTCTGGGTGAACTAGTAGCCAGGTCGTTTAAGGGATTGAGAAAAACAATAAGGAAAGAAAGCGAGAGACGCTTTGAATAGTACGCAATTCGCAGACAGATCTGCTTTCGGATTGACGCCGATATTGGCGGCGCTGATAGTCTCGTTGCTGTTAGGCATAGCATCGGCCGGCGTTGCCGATGACGCCAAACCGGCCACGGTGCTGGCTGTCGTCAACGGCGATAAAATAACGTCCGCCGATCTCGACGCCGTGTTGATAAAGACGCATCGCCGTCTGGACCAAAACCAGAAGGAAGGCTTCGACTACAACATGCTCCTGAATAAATTGGTCAATGATCGCCTGCTGATACAGGAAGCAACGGCGCTCGGCATTGACGAGGATGAGTCGCTGGTGGAATATCTGGAGAAGGGGCGAAAGGAAAACGCCCGACGTCTGTTCGTGCGTGCAT
The DNA here is from genome assembly GCA_030619085.1 of Candidatus Zixiibacteriota bacterium. Taxonomy (GTDB): domain Bacteria; phylum Zixibacteria; class MSB-5A5; order GN15; family FEB-12; genus JAUXCD01. The sequence continues at coordinate 2,024 of JAUXCD010000195.1, read as the reverse complement.
CCTTCAAGCCGGAAATTGAAATCACCGAATCGGAAATCAGGGATTACCTCAATGAGTATTATTGGAAAATTCAGATTCGGACGATTTCCGTTCCTACACGGAAGGACGCCGAAGAATTGATAGCGGCCATCAAGGCGGGTGCTCCCATGGACAGCATCGCCGAGGCGGTATCCATGGATTCGCACCGCTTCAAAGGGGGACTGCATAACCTCAAGTACTGGGCCGATGTCGACAATATACATCGCCAGGCCAGCCGGGGTGTGGAGGTCGGTCAGCTTTCAAAGCCGTTTAAATTCAACGAGGTCTATTCCATCCTGCGGGTGGAAGAGCGACTTCCGGTGGATACCACCGACTATTCCCGGTTCGAGAACAAAACGCGTTCCTACCACACCGTGGAAGCCAGGAAACGCGCCTGGGTGGAATTCATAGAAAACCTGCGGCAGCAGACACCGGTGACAACGGACAGCGCCGTACTGGCCGATATCCGCGCCGACCAGGCGAGCTTGTTTCGAGCAGGGTTTCTCGCCGGTACCGATGTCACTGTTCTTTCCACCACAACCGGTCACCGCGTTTCCGACAACGAACTGCGGAAAGAGGTCTCGCACAAGGCCATGAGCGCCGGCACATCGCCATTCAACATACTGCTGCAGGCCGGGCTCGATGCCAAAACGGAAGACCTGCTGCTCTTGGCCGCCAGCGATGAACGAGGCTTTCTGGACAGCGCCAGCGTGGTCGAGCGTTACCGGCAGAGTTTGGACAGCGCCCTGATCGAGCTGTATCTCCAGGAGATGGTCGTGCCTCAAATCGTATTCAAGAAGGAGGAATTTCAGGCGTATTACGACGAACACCTGGAGGATTTCCGTTTGCCAAGCCAGTATGACCTGCAGGAGATTATTGTCGATAACGAGGAAAAGGCCGGTGAAGTGCTTCGTCGTCTGAAAGATGGCGCTGATTGGCAGTATATCGCACGACAGTTCACCACCGCGGAGCCGCAGTCGCAAGAGAAGAAAGAATGGACGACTCTGCAGTCATTCCCGCCGTCGGTGGCCCGGAACATCGAGCGGCTCAAAATCGGACAGTTCACCGAATCGTACAAGACGAGCGAGGGATGGATTATTTTCAGGGTGAATGGCATCAGGTCAGGCGAAATCAGTTCTCTACAGGAGGCGGACAAGGATATACGCCAGGTGATGTTTCAGAGGAAGTTCACTGAAGTCCTGGATCACCATCTGAACACTATGAAAAAGAACTCAGAGATTGAATACAACGATCAGGAAATCGAGAAATATTTCGGCGGCCGGCCATAATTCAACCGGGCAGACGGAGCATATCGCATAAAGGCTACAAGGACGGGAGATTAAATGAAGAAAAGGATTGATCTGATACGACGGACCGGACAGGCCGGTATCACCTTGGTTTTGGCGTCTCTTCTGGCATTCTCCTTTATTACCGTAAGTGCTTTCGGGCAAATTGAAAAGGGAAAACGATTCGCCAAAAAGAGCAACTGTCAGGATTGCCACGAGCCGGACAGTTTCACGGGGGACGTCAAACATAAACCATTTAACAAGAACGAGTGCCTGTCTTGTCACAAGCCACATGGCATGGTCGGCATGCTGAGGCTGAAAAAGACCGGAGCGGAATTGTGCGCCGAGTGCCACCTGCCGGAGAAACTCGGTCTTGACAAAGCCAATATTCACCAACCCGCCAAAGACGGCCGGTGTCTCTCATGTCACAATCCGCACGCCAGCGACCAAAAAGGTTTGATGAAGAAGCCGACCGAAGAGATGTGTTTTTCCTGTCATGACCGCACCGATTTCGAATACAAATACCGCCATCAGCCTCTCGACGACGGCTGTTTCTCCTGCCACGATATTCACGGCAGCGACAACGAGCACCTGCTCAAGAAAAGTCGCGCCGAACTGTGTGCCGACTGCCATGACACCGATAAAGAAGATTTCACAAAAGCGCACTTCGGCTATAAGGTAGCCTCCACCGACTGCGCCGACTGTCACAATGTCCACTCG
>JAUXCD010000134.1 GCA_030619085.1 Candidatus Zixiibacteriota bacterium | reverse complement strand
CTCGATTGTAATCGTAAACCTGATGATATCACCGATCATACCGCTGGCCTTGTCAACCGTCTTGGTAACCACGATAGGCACCAGGCTGACGGCCGTCAACACCTCGTTGCTCTGCTCGCTGCCGAGTGAGCTTGAGACGAAAGCGGTATTGGGAATCTCCTGACCGGCGGCAACATCGGGATCAATGGACACGTTGAATGTCAGTGTTTCGGCCTGAAACGCGTTCAGCGTACCCAGGTCCCACATCAGGCTGTCATCAGCCGGATCGTAAGTACCGCCACCCGTAATAGAACCGGCGATATAGGTGGTGGAATCCGGGATAGCATCGAGCACTATCACGTTGTCCGCCGAAGTCGGCCCGGGGTTGGTGATTATAATCGTATACGTCAGTTGATCACCCGGTGAGGCCAGCGTGGCGCTCACCTCTTTGCTGATATCCAACATACCGGTAACCGCGTCCACCTGCGTCTGGACGATATTGCTGTAGAAGATGCGAGGAATGTAGTCTCGGTCCGGTCCTTCCAGAATAGCGGCGATCGCCTGGTTGGAGACGATAGTCGGGAACTGGCTGAACGGACCATCGAGAACCACCTTGAACGACAGTTCGATCTCCTGATCCGGATCCAGCAAATCAAGATTCCAGGTTGCGATATCCTGGCGGGAATCATGCACACCACCACCGGTTATACTGCCGTCAACATAGCTGGACGAATCCGGTATGGAGTCGGCAACGTTGACGCCGTATATAGTGAACGAGCTGTTATTGACAACTGTCAGGGTGTACAGAAGCTCGTCGCCCGGACCGGCAAACTCCCGGTCAACCTCCTTCATTATAGAGATACCGGGGAGCACGGTTACCTGGCCGTAGGCGGTATCCACACCGCAGTCATTGGTAACAATCAACGACACAGTGTACGTGTCCTCGGCATTATAGAGATGGGTCGGGTTTTGCACATCAGAGACATTGTTGCCGCCACTGGCCGGATCACCAAAGTCCCACTCCCACGACAGAGCGCTGCCGGCACTATCGGACATATCGGTGAATGTCACCGAAAGCGGGGACACACCCTCGTTCGGCGTGGAGGTAAAGGCCGCCGTCGGGCCGCCGTAAACGGTGATGTAATCCTTTTTTGTGATGACGATCGTGCCGCTGACATCAACAGCCGTCAGCTTGACCGTGTATTTGCCGGCTGATTTATAGATGTGCTCGACATTCTGACCGGTGGCGATATTGGCCTGACCGCTTTCAGGATCACCGAACTCCCAGGTCCAGGAGCTGATTTCGCATGGTCCGTCGTCGGTTGCGCCAAAATACACCGTCAGTTCTGCGCAGCCTTCGGTCGGCTCGGCAGAGAAATCCACCGAGCAGGTGTCGATCACGTAAATATATTCCAGTTTGGTTTCAGAATCCGTGCCGCAGTCATCCGTCACGGTTAACGTAACCGGGTAGGTGCCGGCGGCTGCATAGGTATGTCCCGGATCCTCATCATCAGAGGTACCACCGTCGCCAAACGTCCAGGACCATGAAGTGATGACAAGATCAGTGGTGGAATGGTCCGTGAAATCAACATCCAGCGGCGCCGTACCGCTTCGCGGCGTAGCGCTGAAGTCGGCTGTCGGCCCACCGTGCACAACAATGTACTCTTCTTTGGTCTCGGTGTCATCGCCGCAGCCGTTGGTGGCTGTAAGCTTGACGGTGTAAACGCCAGCCTTCGTATATGGGTGTGACGGGTGTTCTTCGGGCGAGGTGGCACCATCACCGAAATCCCACAGGTACGACGTCGCGTTCTGGGACTCGTTATAGAAATAGACGAAGGCTCCTTTGCAGACTTCCCGCATTTCGGTATAGAAGTCGGCAACCGGCCCATCCAGAACCTCGATATACAGTTCTTTGGTTTCAGTATCTTCGCCGCAATCACCCTTGACCGTCAACGAAACCGTATACGTTCCCGAGCTGGTATAGACATGTCTCGGATTCGTCACGATCGATGTGGCGCCGTCACCAAAGTCCCATGACCAGGAGGTCGCCAGGACCGACAGGTCGGTGAAGTTGACAGCCTCTCCGATGCAAACCTGCCGCTTGTCAACCGTGAAATCGGCAATCGGTCCCTCCAGAACTGTTATATACAGTTCTTTGGTTTCGGTATCGTCACCACAGTCATTGGTCACCATGAGCGAAACGGTATAGGTCCCCGCCGCGGTGTAGGTGTGACTCGGATTGGGATCCGGTGAGGTCGCACCGTCGCCAAACTCCCAGTACCAGGTATCGGCGTATTTCGATTTCTCGGTGAAGTGAACAGTGCCACCGACGCAGATTTGGCGAGCATCGGACATGAAATCTGCAAACGGCTCAGGATAGACGGTAATGTATTCCACCCTGGTTTTCGTATCTTCACCGCAGTCATTGGTCACCGTAAGCGAGACGGTATAGACGCCGGCTGTAATATAGGTATGCTGTGGATTCGGGTCACCCGATGTCCCGCCATCCCCGAATTCCCAGTACCAGGTATCGGCATACTGCGACTTATCTGTAAACGTGACGATATCGCCGGCGCAGATATTCTGAATATCAGAGGTGAAATCGGCCACCGGTTTCGGATGCACCGTGATATACTCGATTTTGGTCTCGGTGTCATCGCCGCAGGGATTATCGACCGTAAGCGATACGGTGTAAACACCGGGGTTGCTGTAGCTGTGCTGCGGATTTGGATCAGGCGAGGTGCCACCATCGCCGAATTCCCAGTACCACCCTTCGGCGTACTGAGACAGGTCGGTGAAAGTGACCGTCTCATCAACACAGACATCACGTTTGTCCGCAGTGAAATCCGCTATCGGCTTCGGGGCGATTACGATATACTCGTACTTTATTTTGGTATCGTCGCCGCAGATGTTTGTCACCGTCAGCGAGACATCGTACACGCCTGGGGCGGCATAGGTGTGGCTCGGATTGGGATCGGGCGAGGTCGCCCCATCACCAAACTCCCAGTACCAGGTATCGGCTCCGCTTGAACGGTCTTCAAAGTACACCGGCTGCAAGACACAGCCCGTGGTGGATTTAGCGACAAAGTCAGCCGTCGGGCCGGTTTTGATGATGACATAATGCTCTTTAACAAGCTCGGCATCACCGTCATAACCGTACAGATACAACGTGACCGAATAGGATCCGGGCGAGTGGTAAGTGTGTACCGGGTTCTGTTGCCACGAATTGTTCTCGACTCCGCTGGCCGGGTCGCCGAAATCCCAGTACCACTGCTTAATGTATCCCTCCGAAAGGTCGGTAAAACAGACCTTGAGAGAATCACATCCCTCGGTGGGACAAGCGCAGAAATCCGGAATCGGCGGCGGACACATACTCCGGTCCAGTCCTTCCGGTGGTGTCGGGTCATTGTTGACCGGTGGTGTGCCGCAGACACAATCACATTCACATCGTTCCTGGGCCTGTGCCACCGGCGCAAAGAGACTGAAGATACCAATAAGGAAAAGGAGCGTAACTGCGACGCGTCCATAACTGCTATTATGATGTATTCTAATCATTATGGCACGCTCCTATATCTTTCCGGTGAAGCGAACAAACGCCCCCTGGCCGGTATAATTCCGGTCGGGGAATAGCTCGACATCACTGCCTATTCGTTCATAACCTATTGAGACTCGATACCACTGTCGGCTGTCGTAGCCAACCTCCAGTTTGGTAAAGGTCTTCTCGTCATCAAGAGGATCATTCAACAGAATATCCTTAATGGAGCCTCTGGCGAAGAATCCCCTGGTAATTGAAACCGCACCGCTGACAAGCATCAGGTACGACGATGAAGTTACCTCCATGCTCGGCGGGTAGTCATGCAACTGCCACCGCCGTATCAAACCGGCTGTGAACTCGTTGAGACGATCGCGGTTCCAGTTGACCCGAAGCCCCAGGTCCCAGGTCTTGTTCCGGGAGAGATCGGCAGCTTCCTGAGCCGTACGGCGATACTCGCTCTCGGCATGGAATGATAGATGGTGAGTATAGAAGTAGCTTAACTGCCCCAGCAGGAAGTCATTGGTTGCGATCGTGGTGGAGTCGGTGAACCACTGCTGAGATCTGTGCCGTCCGACTTTACCAAGCGCCTTCACCTTGTTCAGTGGCAAGTATTCCAGAGCGAAGGTTCCGGCCCACAGAGTGCGGGTCGGATCATCCTGCCAGAATTGAACGGAATTGCCCGGCACCGTGTAACGCTTGTATTCGTAGGTGGCCAGGGTGTTGACGTTGTCATGAGGCCGCACCTGCAGGGTAGCAAATGAGGCGTCCTGGCGGTCGTCATAAAGGTCCAGTTCCTGATCGTTGCGCAGCGCGATACGCTGAGTCAGCTTGATATTGACCCGCTCGCTCGGCCTGCTGCCCACCGTAACGGCCAACTGGTCGGTGTTGGCGTCATTTTCGCCGATCGGCAGATCGTTGCGGAACATGTTGTGTTCGTAATTCGCTGCATAGTCAAACCGGCCGAGGATACCGAAATCCTCAAGGCGCCCGCCTACGTCCAGGATGGCCCGCGTCTGATTGTTATTTTCGTGATTGGAATTATCCAGGTCCTCGATATCGCGACGCTCAAACCTCGCGCCGAACCCGAATGCCGTGGTCAGGTCATTGCGGTAGCCAAGGGCGTATATTTTTTCGTCACGTTTGCCATCGTAAGAATTGAACTGGCCGTTGGCCGTAACGCCCCGAATATCAGCGAAAGTTGCCGTCGCTTTCTGCTTTGAGGTTATCTGGTAATCGCCGCCGAGATTGAAACGCTGTTGGTTTTTGTTGGCGTCCAGATCGGCGTTCGTGAATGACCGGAACTGGTCGTCGATCTTCTGAAAACCCACACCCAGAGTGAGGTCTTCGATAACCGTCGTTTTTGCGCCTACTCTGAGGGCCATGTAATCGTTAGTCACGTTGGGATTATCCGAACCGGCAATTTCGAAATAGCCGGAAGTATGATCATCGACTTTGAACGAAGCGTCGGCCGCCATCAGGTTTTCAGGCTCGTCGATACCCAGACCCGTGGCGCCACCATCGATATTGCGGTGAAGGTAACTGCCACTCATCTTCAGACCGTCGGTCGGCATGACATTGGCCCGGCCGCCCATGATGTCATCATTCTCATCACGTAGATAATCGAAAGTGATGACGATATAAACCGGGTCGGCGGTGGCCGTTTCACTGGCGACTGGCTGGTGAAGCAACACCCGTCCGCGCTGGAAATCCACAGTGTAGTCTATTTCGCGGATCAGGGTTCGGCTGGAAAGCACCGTCGATTCATTGAAACGGTCACGAGTTTCTATCTTGACCTCCTCGCTTCCTCTGGTAATAGGGGCGTGAGAGAGGTCATACGGTCCGCTGGTACCGTCGGCACGAATACCAACCGCAGAGCCTTCGCGGTACGACTTACCTTCAAGTTTACCGCCGACAGCTTCCACGCCGACGGTTTCCGTATGAAGGTCAGCGTAGGCACCGAAGATCGATCTCTGGTGCAGCGTAAACTTCGCGTCTTTGAAGCTGGGGCGAATCGAGCCGCCTTCAATCAGGCCGTTCTCGTCCGACTGCAGGCGCATCAGCAATTCAAGCTGTGACGACTCCTGCGGCTGGGTCAACAGCCGGGTGTCGAGATTGCCGAGCTCCCACTGGCGAGCAGGATCATAAAGGCCGCGTCCGGTGAAACGCCAGCCGTCCCAGATCGGTTCTGTTGACTCAACCGACATCTTGAGGCGAAAGACCGATGGATCAACCGTTCGGTATTCGTCGTCGATACGGGAATCAACTACAATTGCGCCATTCACCAGAAAGTCGCTGAAAGTATTGCCATTGGCAAACAGCGACAGACGGTAGTTGGTTGAGAAATCCTCCTTGAGATTTGGATTGGATCTCTCAAAGGCTTCATTATCACCGCTGACATCCAGATACTGCATGGTCAATTCACCGAAGCCAAGCAGAAACAGATCCTGACTCTTTTCAGAAGAAAGCTGCCAGGTAAGCACCTTGCCCATTGACGGTGTAGCAGCAATCAGAATCAGCAGTACAGTTAGTAGCCCGAGTTGGATACGTTTAACATGTGAGATCATAGACATCTATCCCATGCGTTTATAGTGTGGGCCAGACTCCGCGAATGCACGTCCGAAGAAGCCGGGTCGAAACGAATCGTTGGATATATGTAGGTACAGTTCATTTCAAGTCGAGATCTTGCTACCGTTATATAATATAATGCCCGATATTGTCAATCATTAACCGGTCAACAAGACTCTCTCGCGGTGCCTTCAGGGATTAATTGTATAAAAAAAGAACAACGTCGGGGGAAGTCACCATACATTATTCAATCAAAAACGGCCTCTGGGGTCCATTCCATCGATTTGAATCGACCACCTGAGTCGTTTTGTGCCTTGTTTCGGGGTTTGGTGTCAGCCTTGCCTGCATACTTGACATACACCTGAAGGTTCTCTTTCTTGATTCTCAACGGGCACAGAGGACTCATATGCACAAACAAACCATAATTGAAGCCATTGAATCCACCGACTACATGATCCCCCATATACCGGGCTTTCTAGAGTACCTGTCAATTGCCGGCCTGAAAGCCTGCGTCACGGCAATATCCGATCCAGCCGCCAACCGGGTCAGCAACGCCCGTTTGACCGAGGACAATGTCGCCGATGTCGTGGCTCACATATATCAGTATTACAGCAGTCGGAATCTGGCCTTCTCCTGGGTCGTGGGACCCAACACGACTCCCCGAGATATTGAAAGCCACCTGGTCAATGTGGGCATGAAAAGGACAATCGGTATTGAGGGCATGTATCTGGAGGCTATGAATCTGGAAGTACCCGACAACGCCGACGTCAGAATTGTGGAACGGCCGTTGAGCGACCCGGGGGCATCGGTGGAGACAATGGCCGAAGCGTTCCCGATGTCACTGGAGTCATCGCGTCACTTTCATGAACTTCTATCGCGTAGCGAACCGCAGTTGAGGTCACGCATTTATCTCGCTTACGCAGAAAATAGAGAGCAACCGGTTGCCTGCAGTTATATGACGAACCTTCCCCGCTATCCTATTGCCCTGCTCTGTGGCGCCGCAACACTACCGATATTTCGCGGGAGAGGCTTTTACACATCGATGCTGGCCAGGCGCCTCAATGATGCCCACGCTGACGGCATCGAGAAACTGATTGTTCTCGCCGATCGAATCAGTTCGGCGCCGATATGTAAAAAGACCGGCTTCGTCAAAGCGTGCAGTATGGATATTTATACCTGGATGCCCAAGCCGGCGTCCGAATGAGGACAGAAAACGTGCTGTGAGTATTATGAGTATCTTTAAGTGGATAGAAAACGAGTTGTCACCGGTTTCGTGCAGTTCGACCGAGTTGATTTACGATGACATGGAGTCGCAGTCGTGCAAGCAGTTGCCGGTTATTTATCAGCCGTTCGACGCCTCCCGCAGGTTTCACTGGCGCGAACGAGGCTTTGCTTTCGACTTCCTGCACACTACGTCGCGGGGAAGACTCCTCGATTTCGGCCCCGGTGACGGTTGGCCGTCTCTGGTTGTCGCGCCGTTTGTCAGGCAAGTAGTCGGTGTCGATGCCTCCGTGCGGCGGGTAGAAACCTGTCG
>JAUXCD010000033.1 GCA_030619085.1 Candidatus Zixiibacteriota bacterium | reverse complement strand
GCCCGATGCCTGCATTTTCTACATTCTCTATTCGGTGGAAATCGGTGAACTTGACCGAGCGAGAAAGTATTACCGGGAATTCCTGGAGTACGGAACCAGTTATTGGGAATACGAGAGCATCAAAGAGTCATACAAATATCTGCTTGACGAACCGTAGGTGGCATGGCCGCTTCTTTGCTTCGGCGGCATAGCCGCTTTTATGCTTCGCAAGAATCCTGGCGGCCGTGAAGCGAAAAAGTGGCTGCGTCACTGTGGGCGGCAGACGGCGACGAGGTCGCTCTTATGCTTCGCATGTATCTTGAGGCCAGCCCGAAGGAATAAGCACACGAAGTGTGCGAAGCGGAAGGACACACGCAGTGTGCGAAGCGGAAAGCACACGAAGTGTGCACGAAGTGTGTGGGTGCCCCACGTCTTCAGACGTGGGATGTCGCGAAGCGAAAAAGTGACTTCGTCACTGTGGGCGGCGGACGTCCCCGTCTGCCACGGTAGGAATGTTGGTGTACGGGGACGTACACCAACCACAGAATCTGGCAATGCCTGCCAAAACATGAGAAGCGAAGATCACACGAAGTGTGCGCGAAGTGTGTTACATGATTATCACCAGTTTGCCCATCTGGACATGGCCGGACTCATCCTCCACCGTCCAGTAATACAGACCCGACATCACGATATTGCGGTTCCGCGTTATCAGGTTCCACTCATCATGGTGCGCCCAGGGATCATCCGGCGCATAGTCGTGTTCTATCGTCCGCACCAGGTCGCCGTCGATTGTGTGGATTCGAATCTTGCATTTGGGCGGAAGGTTGGCAAAATGAATCGCCCGCACCTTCTCGTTGGGAAGACTCTCAAACGTCCGCCCTTCGTAACCGTGAATCCGATACTCACCATCTTTGCGATAAGGATTGGGATAGACATACACCTCTTTCTCCTGGCCGAGCAACTGGGCCTCGGTGCCATAAACATAGGCGCTGACAGCGCCGACCGTCTTGGAGGTTTCCAGCGGGTTCAGACCGGCCGCCGGGGAACCGAAATCAAACGCTGTGACATTGATCCAGTACGGCACGGTGGGCAAGAGATTTTCTATCGTGAACTCGTACTCGTAGTATTTGAGGTGGCCTTCCTCGGTATAGCGGTCCGGGGTAAGGGAATCAATAGGCAGCATGGCGGGATTGGGCTCATCAGGATACACCTTGCGAATCGGCGAGGTCACCCCCGGCTGACTGGCGTTGAAGTGGTGCGGCGTGAAATAAAACAGCGAGTCCGGGAAATCCGGATTCTGGTATGGATTAGCGCGGGTGTAGCGATGTGGTTTGAAAGTACTGTCTGAGCAGGGGTCATCCCCCTTGCCGTATAGGCAACGAAGCTCTTCGAGCGTGAACGGGACATCCTGAAGTTCATAGTTACGTGGCACGAGCGCTTTGTTCCAGACCCACTTGTCATAGTTGTCGATATCGTATCCGGCCATGAGACTATAACTGTACTCACGTTCATCGCGCCCCAGCCAGATGTGATACCCCTCGAAATCAACCAGGTTAGAGAAGACATCGTGCTCGGTCTCGGAGCGGCTGCCGTTGAGGCGTACGTGGAAGCCGCCCACAAACGGCGTCACCCAGAAATAGGGCGCGGCCGGGGCCATGGCGCCCCGAAAGTCAGGGATGCCGTCCCCCTCGTACCAGAAAGTGTCGGCGCGGCTGGCTATCCAGCCGGTGTCGGTCTCAACCGAGTCATGCACGCAGAGGCGGAACTTGCCGTAGTAACCGTCGCCGTCGGTGTCGAACCCGGGGTTGTCATACACCCACTTGGCCCAGGCGGCGTTCTTGGCCAGGTCGGAAAAATCAACGTTTTCATAGTATGCTTTGGGGAAATCCGGAAGGTTCCAGACGTTGGTTGGATCGGTGTGGAAATCCTCCCCGGCCACGTAAGCGAAAGTGAAATGGACATCCTCACCGGGGAAAACGCGGTACGGCCCGAACGATATAAGAGACGTGACCGAAGTCCCTCGTCCGATTCGTCGCACGACCTCGTCCGATGGCTCCATCCAGTCCGGGTCCCAGAATTCGATACTGCCTATATCGGCCAGGTCGTAATCCTTTTCGCCGTTGGAGAGCACGTGATACTTGTTGACATCCCCCCACGGTATCCCGAGGCCGCCGGTTTTGAAGTTCCGGTAATTATTCTTAAGGCGCGGCCCGAAATCCGGGCTTTGCCACCATCTGGAGTTCCACCAGTTGAACGACAGATCAGTCTCCGGGGCAGCCGGGTTCAACAGCGAGATACCCGAGATACTTCGGGCCGACTTGTAACATTCCGTTGTGTCCCTGATAAGCGTGTCAACATACTCTCCATCGAACGGGTCGCCATCGGCGTCGGCCGCCCACATAATGCCGACCGAGTCCTCGAATCCGCAGCCCTGAATCGACGGCGCGGACGTCAGATAGCCGACGAGATCATCCCCGTAGCTGTCCGCCGAGCAGATCAGCCCCAGTCTTATCTCGGCATCCACAAGCAGACCGATATACAAATCTTCTAATCGCTTCTGGCCGACATTGCTCATGGTGACATCGAATATCACGAAATCCTCGGCGAAGCCATACGACCAGGCGTACGATCGCTGGGTGACCTCGATATAGAGCGGCCGATGGGGACGGCTGCCGAAGTAATCGCGCGAGAGCCGGTAAAGCGAGTCGTTGTAAACGGCTATGTAGTCCTGCTCCGAGACAGCCCCCTCGCGCACCGACTCATCACCGCTGACCGTTGAGTGGAACTGTATATCCCCTTCGGGTGGAGGGGCGGCCCACATTTCATCCGATTCGTTCCATCCAATACCGTCATACGACACTGACACCAGTGTATCGATACCGACCACCGCTCCCACCCAGAGGCCGGCCCTGAACAGATGGTCGATATATCTTAGCTTCGGGTACCGGCAAGCGTACATGACCCGCGATGGTTCGTAGCAGGCGTAGGCATTGTCACTCGGCCAGCCGATAATGCCGTTGCTGTTGATAGTCAGGGCCATCTGGCCCACGTCATGAATGGCGTAGCACGATGTCGGCTCGGCGGTGGTGGCTGTCCGGAAAGAGTTTAGCCGCTCTTTCATGGGCGGCCGCTGGGCGAACAAGGACGTCGATATAATGAAAACGATGAGAAAGCAAATGAAGTCAATCCGTGCGCGCATACTACCTCTTGCAAAATGGTGCAGGTCAAAGATAGTCTATCACTTAGTTGGAAGCAAGACGTATGACCCTGAATGGCTGTTGAATCCGGGCTTTTTCGCGCTGCAGCCGCTTCCTTTGAAACTTCCGGCCATAAAATCTGTTGTCAGCAGGTACAAAGCATGATAAGATATACTCAAAAGCGGAGGATCATATGCACAGAGCAGCAGCCGGATCAAAGGTGGCGGTGCTGGGGGCTTCGCCCAAAGAAGATCGCTATTCGTTTATGGCCGTACAGATGCTCGGCGAACGCGGCCATCATACCATTCCCGTACATCCCGCCGGACACACCGTCAACGGTATCACGGGCGTGACATCACTGGGGGGCATAGACGGCGGCGTGGATACCCTGACCATGTACGTCAACGCGAAAATATCAGACAACGTTTACGATAAGATTATCAAACTTGGCCCGCGGCGGGTTATTTTCAACCCCGGAGCTGAGAATCCGAACCTGGCCGAGAAACTCAGGAATACAGGAATCGAAGTTGTCGAGGCATGCACCCTGGTGATGCTGCGCACTGAGCAGTTCCAGGAAAAATCACGACCGCTTTCAACGGTGGTCGCATCGTTTACTTCGTGCCCTGATGCTGCAGATGGGCCAGTTTGGTAAATTTCGCAGTAACGGCCGCTTTCACTACTCCCAGCAGGTCCTCGATATCAACATAGGCGGAATTGATAACCAGGTCATAATGCACCGGGTCGTCGATGTCGGCCCGAAACAGTTTCCGGATCAGCTGTCTGCGCAAAACGTCCGATTTCTTGATCAAAGCCTCGGCGTCCTTGTGGGTAAGTTCGCGGTATTTCATCAAATTCTCGACGCGTGTTTTGTGCGGGGCAACAAACCGAATATGAAAGCCTCTTTTCGGCCCCAGAATAAAATTACCACCGCGCCCCAGTAAAACCACACCGCCCAGTTCCGACATCGACAACACCACTTTGAACAGATGACGGAAATAATCCCGGTGGTCAATCGAGCGGTCGCTGAGAAATGATTCAACCGCCAATTCCAAATCACTGCGATGTTTCTCGTCGAGCCACTGAATGATTCTCTTGCGATAACCGGCTGACTGACTGATGGCATCGATTACTTCCCGATGGATCCGCTGGTACCCCATTTCCGTCGCCAGCCGCGATGCAAAATACGATCCACGACTGCCAATCTGACGGCTCACGGTCACAATCGGCGACACCGTCAGGCCCGCTCCTTGCGCCTTCGCCTGTTCTTCTGCTGTCTTTCTCTGGAGTTCCCACTTTAGAAGCTGGCGGTTGATTATGGTTTCAATAGAAGGCATAATCGTCACCTCCACTTATAAGATAGCGCATTAATAATAGCAGACAAGGAATACCGGAAACGGCTGTAGTTGTGTCCAGATATGCTACTTATGATAGAACGGCGCCATGAACTAAATTGGCGTATCGCTTCGCCAGGGCCGATGATGCGTAATTGTCGTGGGCAAAGCGATAGCCCTCGCCAGCCAGCCTCTTTCTCAGGTCGGAATTTTTCAGCAGAAGTTGCATGGCCTCAGCCAGCGACAGGACATCGTCCGGCTCCACCAGCAGTCCGCGCCGGTTGTGTTCGATTATATCCGGTATGCCGCCGGAGTTGGTACCGATAACCGCCGTACCGCAAAGCATGGCCTCTGAAAGAGTCAAGCCAAAACCTTCACGGTAGGAGTTTAAAATCACCACCGAAGCACGATTGTAAATCTCCCGGAGCACCTCTTGTGGTACCGGTTTGTGGATGCTCACACATTCCGGCAGCCCGAGCTGTTTTATTAATGCTTCAATCTCGGACTGCAACGATCCCTCACCATATATCTCCAGTCTGGCTTCGGGAAAAGAAAGGCGTGCTTTCGAAAATGCCTTGACCAGATAATCGACCCGTTTTTGCTTCGTGTAACGGGTTACCGAAACGATGAGATTCGGATCTTTTTCTATTAGCGGGTCGCGATCGAAGAGATTCTCATCGTGCGGTAGTGGTAGAACCGTGATTCTATCCTGAAGATTGCTGTCCAGCCGCACCATCTCATTTTTGAGAAAGCTTGAGACCACCGTCCAGGCGTTCAGTTGGAAGACCAGTTTTCTCAGGTATTTATAGGGCAGACCGAAATACTTGGACATCAGGCGGATATCGGTACCGTGAGAAGAGAGTATCATTGGCAGTTCGGTTTTCCGGGCGATAGTCCGCATCACCAGTCCGGCCGGCACCAGCCAGTGACCGGCGATTACGTTGATTCTCTCGCGGGCGATAGTCTCAAAAGCTGCACTCTTAAAGGCATCCAGGAACCGTTTGAATCTGAGCGCGCCGCCAAGGGATCCGGTTACCAGTTTGTGCATCTGTCCGCGGTAGGCGATATTCTCGTCCTCGTCGCGCGAAGCATAACGAAACCGGTATACTTTTATGCCGTCGATCTCCTCGTATTCCGCCGCACCGGCATCGTGCGGCGCCAGCACCACCGGCTCAATATCGTTTTGAACCAGACGGCGACAGAGAAGATGAACGAATACCCCGGCATAATCGTCACCAGAGCGGGGATAGTTGTGCGTTAACACTAATAAGCGAACTGGTTTTGACATCATTCACAGTCTAAAAAAAAACGGATAGATAACAAATATAATTTTCCTCAGTCCTAACACTCATTATATTTCATAACAGTTTACATGAGTATGAATAACAAGCCAGAAATCAGTTTTTCTCCTGAGTTGGATTTTAGCGAGATTCTCACCAATCCAATTCTCGATATCGCCGCCCGGGTCTGGGAACAGGACCGCTACGAGGCTTTCCAGATCTGCTACCGGTCAATGCGCGTTGTTGACGATCTCGTCGATGACCGCAAGGCGGCCGGTGGCCGGTTGACTAAACCGGAGATACGGCAGTACCAGAGCGTAATTGAAAATTGGACCGAAGCTCTTGTTACCGGCCAGGCTACCGACAATTTCCAGGGCAGTCTGCTTGAGACCATTCGGAATTTTCAAATCCCTGACTGGCCGTGGACAGGGCTGGCCCGGGCGATGGTTTATGACCTCAGCCACAACGGTTTCTCCACATTTCATACCTTCCTGAGATACGCCGAAGGGGCGGCTATCGGTCCGGCCTCGATATTCATGCACCTGTGCGGTGTGCAAAAAACAGAAAGAGGTTATATCCCGCCCGATTTCGACCTTCGCCGGGCGGCCCGGCCCCTGGCAGTATTCTCGTACCTGGTGCATATTCTTCGGGATTTCCAAGCCGACCAGCTTCAGAACCTTAATTATTTCCCTGACAATATGCTCAAAGCCTACCGACTCGACTTGGCCGACCTAAAGGCCATTGCCAAGGGCGGCACAATTCCCGATAGCTTTCGAGAACTAATGGCGAAGTATCTCGATCTGACCGAGCGCTATCGACTCAAGGCCCGAAGCCACATCGACGGTATTTTGCCCTCTTTGAAGCCGCGTTACCGGCTCAGCCTGGAGCTAATTTACAGCCTCTATCTGCAGATTTTCGAAAAGATTGACCCACACCACGGTATCTTCACCAAAGAGGAGTTAAATCCCTCTCCGGACGAGATTCAATGGTGCATTGAGCAGACTATATCCTCTTTCAAGTCAACAAATTAAAACTTTTCTGGGAAGATTTAACCGGCTATAGCTGTATAGATAGATGAAGCCTGCCGGTAGGCGGGCAAATACAGCTGCACTGTAAGTTCGGTAAAAGTGTATAAAGGCAAGGAGTTCCAATATGAAAACGGCTTTGACTCTCATATGCCTGACCATCTTCTCGGTTGCTGCCGCTGCCCAGGACCTGTCGGTAACGGTCTATAACAGCAACCTTGGTGTGGTCAGTGAAACCAGGAATCTGAACTTCACCGAGGGTGTGGATCGTCTGGCGTTTCGCGATGTACCTTCGGAAATCGACGCCAATTCGGTGCGCTTTGATATCGCCGATGGCTCCGGCAATGTCGTTGTTCTGGAGCAGAATTACGCTTTCGACCTGGTCAGCCCCGACCAGATGTACAACAAATACCTCGATAAAGAGATCGAACTGTACGATGAGGACGGCAAGCTCTACACCGGCACCTTGCTCGCTTTCAACCAGGGGGCATTGACCATGCGCGAGAAATCGGGCCGGATAAAAATCATCATGCTGTCAAAAATCAGTGAGGTGAGCTTTCCCGACCTGCCCGAGGGCCTGATCACCAAACCTACTCTGTTCTGGCTGTACCGTTCCGACGCCGCCGGCGAAAGAGCCTGCAAAGTCAGCTACCAAACGCGCGGATTGAACTGGACGGCTGAATACGTGGGGATTCTCAATGCCGACGAGACCAAACTTGACCTTTCCGGCTGGTCCGCCATCACCAACAATTCCGGCAAGACATATCGCGATGCCTCGCTGAAGCTGGTGGCCGGTGAAATTCACCGGGTCAGCGCGCCTCGGCCACGCGGCTTCCAGAAAATGTATGCGGCGGGACTGCCCGAAGACGCAGGTTTCCAGGAGAAAGAGTTCTTCGAGTACCATCTCTACACGCTGCCACGCAAAGCCACCGTGTCCGACAAGGAGATAAAGCAAATATCCCTGTTTGAGCCGGCCCTTTCGACGGTCAACAAGGTTTTCATCTACCGGCCGGAGAAAAATCCAAAACAGGTCGAGGTTGCTTTAAAATTCAAAAACTCCGCCGCTACGGGCTTGGGTATGCCGCTGCCGGCCGGTCGCGCCCGTTTGTTCAAGGCCGATGATGACGGCTCTATGATCCTGCTGGGCGAGGACATGATCGACCATACGCCGCGCGATGAAGAGGTCAATCTCAAAGTGGGTTATGCCTTCGATCTGGTGGCCGAGGAAAAATTGACCAACCAGACCCGCCTGTCACAACAGGTCGAAGAACGTGAATATGAAATTCAACTGCGAAATCACAAATCCCAGGATGTCGTTATTGAGATCGAGAAGAAACTCTACGGCTTCTGGGAGATGATGGAATCGAATTTCGAGTATATCAAAAAGGACGCGTATACGATCACATTCCGGGTACCGGTGGCCAAAGACGGCGAAGCCTCCGTCAAGTACCGCGTGCGCTTCTCTACGCGATAAGCTATTGATGGTTGACAACCTCATCGACAACGCTTAAATTCTGCTAATTGTTTGAGAAAAAGGGATTGTGAAGGAGATAACAATGAGACTGGCGTTTAGAATTGCTTTAGTCTCCGCCCTGGTCATGGTGCTGTCCGCATCGCTGCTGGCGGGGAAAAGGGTGCGTAAACTACCGGCCGATGCCTACGTGAAATCGGCCAAAATCGAGATTCTCTCGGGAGATATCAAGCGCTACCGGATGGCAGAGGCTATGCTGGATTCCCTGTTCATGCACTACGGGCCGCACGCCGAAGCACTTAACCTGATGGGTGCTATATACGTAGACTACACCGACAGAGAACCCAACCCGGTGGTGAAATACGCCTATATCGAGAAACTTATAACTCTCTATGATTCCCTTCGAGCAACCTGTGAGAATAAGGAAATCAAAAAAAAGTACCGTAAGGATTGCGACAAACTGGTTGAAAAGGCGGATTCCACCGAGGTTAAATACTGGCGCGAATTCTACAACAACGGCATCGAGCAACTGAATTATGCCCAGGAGCTGTCCCAACAACTGGAGACCGTCACCGATTCGATTACCCGGCAATACTCAGAGCAGAGCCTCCACGCCAATATCGACTCCTGTATCTCCAACATGCGCCTGGCGATTATTATCGATCCGACCAGATACGACCCATACCTGGCTTGCGGTAGTGCTTACGAATATGCAAAAAACTACGACAGTGCCATCGTCTGGCTTGCCAAAGGCCTGGACAAAGTTACTGACCGTACCACGCTCCTGTTGCAGATAGCTTACGATTATATCAGGATGGACAAGTATTCAGAGGCCATACCGTATTTCCGGGAATATGTAGAGCTGGCCCCGGATGACGCCGCCACCATGTACAACCTGTCCATCTGCTATAACAACAATAAGATGTATGACTCGGCGGTAGCCGTCTACCACAAGATTCTGGCGGTGGAGCCGGAGAATACCGATGTTATCACCAGTGTGGGACGCTACTTCAACCAGGTGGCCCGCTTTGCCTCAGACTCGGCGACATTTTACCGCGGAGAGGACAACACGGAGATGGCCGACATATGGCGAGGGAAGCAGCAGGATTTCTTCGACTCGTCGAGCACCTACTTCAAGCGCGTTTTTGACTTGAAACCGGACGATGCATTTGCGGCCGAAGAATACGGTGTAGTAGAAGCTATCAAGGGTTCCTATGAGAACGCCGCCGTAGCTTTCGAGCGGCTGACCCAACTTGACCCGGAGAGAGCGGAGAACTGGACCTGGCTCGGTGATTGCTATCTCAATTTGAAGAAATTCGAGCAGGCCATTCCGGCCTATGAACAAGTTGTGGAGCTTGATCCGACCAGCCGGGACATCTGGGAGCGCCTGCTCGATTTGTACAACGAAACCGGCGACCAGGTCAAGGCTGCCGCCGCTGAGAAGAAGTTAAAGGAACTGTAAGAATCGACGGGTCAGCCTCGACCGGCCTGTAATATCGAGTTTTTGCTATGACGGCAGGTTTAACGCCTGCCGTCATTTTGTTTTTTCCATATATTCAGAACATGAACGATACCATCCGATTCGCCGCCGTTGCCGTATCGGGGCCGATGCGCAGGACATTCACGTATCGTCTCCCCCCCGGCCTGCCCGAACTTATCGGCGGACAGCGCCTGCTTGTTCCGTTCGGCCGCATTCGCAAGATCGGCTTCTTCCTGCGCTACGTTCCCAAACCAGACTTTCCCGGGATAAAAGATATTGCCAGCATCCTTGATGAGCGCTCACCGTTTTCAGACGAGCTGTTTCGCCTGTGCGAGTGGATGGCCGAGTATTACTTCGCTAACCCGGCCGATTGCCTCAGCGCGGCTCTGCCCCCATCCCTCAAAACGCGCCTGAGAGCAAACTACACCTGGAGTCCGACCGTCGACACCGGTAGCACATCTGCCGTGGGGGAACTTCCACCCGAAGTACGGAAAACGGTCAAACCGGGGCGGAAACTCACGCAGAATACACTGCGCACAATCCGGGCTTATCGACCTGCGCTTCTGGCCCGCATGGTCGACCAACAGCTTATTACCGAATCCTGGCCATCGGAACAGACCCAGTCAGTCGGACAGATCGGGGGCTATAGAGCCATCAACCTTGAGAAATGGCCGGCATACTATGAAAGCAAGCGCTTCAAACCGGAGATTTTCGACGGGGCAAGAGATCGCGCCGAATTGAAGGCAAACCTGTGGAGCGACTATGCAATTCGCCAGGCGGTCAAAGCGGAACTGATGCTGCCAATCTACCGTGAGGAGCCTGGTTCGGTGCTGGAGTTCATCGAAGCTCGCCGGGACCTGCACGACATTGAACTGACTGACGAACAATCGTCGGCTGTGGAAACAATCAGACCGTTACTGGATAGCGGCTTTCAGACCTTCCTGCTACACGGGGTGACCGGATCGGGCAAGACCATGGTCTATTGCCGGCTGGGTCACGAAGTTATCAACATGGGCAAAACCATGCTGGTGCTCACGCCGGAAATAGCCCTCACTGGCACTACTCTGGCGTATTTTAGAGGATTCTTTGGTGATTTGGTAACCGTTATTCACTCGTCCATGACCGCCCGGGAACGGTTGACAAGCTGGCAGGGGTTGAAAAGCGGCAAATATAAAATTGCGGTCGGACCGAGATCGGCGCTGTTTGCGCCGCTACCGGATCTGGGGCTGATCGTAGTCGACGAGGAGCACGACGGTTCCTACAAACAGGATGATCCGGCGCCCCGTTTCCAGGGTCGTGATTGCGCCATAATGCGAGGCAAGCTGAACCGCATACCGGTAATCCTGGGATCAGCCTCACCGTCCATGGAATCGTACCATCACGCCCGCTCGGGGCGTTACCGGCTGATTGAGATGAAAATGCGTCCCGCCGGAGCATCCCTGCCGACCGTCCACGTCGTTGATATGAAAACGGACCGTCTCAAGGGCGATTTGTCTTACCTGTCATACTCGCTGAAAAAGCAGACCGGAGAAACCCTCGAGCGCGGCGAGCAGGTTATTCTCTATTTGAACCGACGGGGTTATGCGCCGCACCTGAAATGTCCGGAATGCGGTTATGTGCCTACTTGTCCGCATTGCGATATGCGGTTGACCTATCACAAGGTGGGCCGACGGCTCTCCTGCCATTACTGCGGCCACGTCAGTCCGCAGTTCGACATCTGTCCCGATTGCGGGAGTCACGACATCCTCTATCGCGGGGTGGGAACGCAGAGAGTCGAAGAAAACCTGCCGAGGCTCTTTGCCGAGGCAAAACCGTTGCGGCTGGACTCCGACTCCGCCTTTGGACGACGCAGGGCGTATGAAATTCTAAGTGATCTGGCCAGCGGCAAGGGTAACCTGCTGCTGGGCACCCAGATGGTCACCAAGGGACTGGATTTGCCTAATGTGACTCTGGTTGGCGTTCTCTCGGCCGACGCCAGCCTTGATTTACCGGATTTCCGCGCCTCAGAAAAAGCTTTTGCCAAATTGCTGCAGGTATCCGGGCGGTGCGGGCGCGCCGACAAACCGGGCCGGGTTCTGATCCAGACCTACTACCCTGAGAGCGATATTATTGCCGACTCCGCCGCCCAGGACTATGAGTCATTCTTCAATCGTGAAATCGATTCGCGAAAGATGGCGATGTATCCGCCTTTCAGCCGTTTGGTAAATTTTGTCCTTTCGGGAAAAGACGAGAAACGCCTGATATCGGTGGCCGAGAAGTTCGGCGATGAGTTGCGTTTGCGGATTAAAGAAGCCGGCCTGTCTGCTCAGCTCTTGGGACCAGCTCAGTGCCCGTTGCACTTGCTGCGCGGTCAGTATCGGCGGCACATGTTCATAAAGACGTCGGGGATAACAACTTTTGTGAGGATGCTGACTCGGTGGGAAGACAGCCAAGCCCGCTTCGGGCTTCCTTCCACGATCAAGATTATAGTCGATGTTGATCCGGACGACATGATGTGATGGCTCTGCTAAAGTCCATCTTCTGCTATGCAGCTTGAAACCCCGGAATCGATTCGCCTAATCTTAACCGCGGCACGAAGCGATGAAACCTACGAAATAATCCAGACTGGTAGGACACAGACCGGTACCCCGAAAGGTGACCGGTCCGGCTGTCCCTGAGAATTCCCCCGGCCGACAGGAAGCCGGCATATCGAGCTTCGGCAACCCCCTTTAATAGCCTCTCCATTTCCGTTGCCTCTCTCCCCAGACTCTCCCACTTAAAATACGAATAGGCACTGTCAAATTCTGTCAGTGGAAATAAAAAAAACTGCCATAAACGAAAAAAACCGCCGAAAATTCGGCGGTTTTTCATAAATCGGCCAATTTCTATTGATTTTGGCTCTATTCCTTTTTGTCACCTTCAGGCTTTTCGGCCGTCTTGTCTTCCTCACCCTCTTCAGCGCCCTCGGCAGCCTCTTCAGCTTCAGCAGCAGCCACTTCTTCCTCGGTCGGTTCATCAACCTTGACCACGGTCGGTGCGCCGATGACTAAGACGGTGCGCGAAGGATCAGACACAACGTTGACGTCTTCGGGCAAAGACAGATTCTTAACATGAATAGAATCGCCAATAGCCAGTTCGCTAACATCGACCTCGATGTGTCCGGGGATCTGGTCGGGAAGGCACAAGACCTCCAGTTCACGCATGTTGATCTGCAGGATGCCACCATCGCGCTTGACACCAATGGCCGTGCCCACAACACGGATCTGTACCGCGACGTTAATGGATTTGGTCATGGAAACAGCGTGGAAATCGACATGAATGATTTTGCTGGTCACCGGATCGCGCTGAACTTCGCGCATGATGACTTTACTCGTCTTACCATCGATCTCCAGATCCATCAAAGTGCTGGCGCCCGAGACCGATCTAATCGCCGCCATTAAGGCTTTATGGTCAACTGCGATAGCTTTGGGTTCAGATTCCGGTCCGTAAATCACTGCTGGGATACGGCCGTCTCTCCGGGTCTGTCGAGCCGGGCCTTTGCCCACTCCCACCCGTGTTTCAGCCGCTAAGACAATCTCTTTCATCGTACAGCTATAACCTCCAAAAGATAGTTTTCAATTTAGTCTAAGCCGAGGTCGGCTGATCCTCAAAAAGCGAGGACACCGATTCCTCGTCGAAGATTCTTTTTATCGCTTCACCAATCAGTGCCGAACAGGTCAGAACGTCGAATTTATCCGCCAGATTCCGTTTCGTCTGGTCGATGGAATCCGATATTATCATCTTCTTGATTGGCGATTTCTCTATCCTGTCTATCGCCTCACCGGACAGCACACCGTGCGTGCAGATTGCGTAAATATCCAGCGCGCCGCTCTTTTTCAGAAATTCGGCGGCATGACATATAGAACCACCGGTATCAACCATATCGTCACGGATCAAAACGTTCTTACCCTCGACATCGCCGATCAGATTCATCACTTCTGACACGTTGGCTTTCGGCCGACGTTTGTCAACGATCGCCAGATCGGCATGGAGGGCACCGGCAGTGGCCCGGGCCAATTTGATCGAGCCGACATCGGGCGATACAACACACAGGTTGTCGACGCCAAGGCTCCGGAAATAGGTGTTGAACGTCACAGACGAATACAGATGGTCATGGGGCAGATCAAAGAAGCCCTGAAGCTGACTGGCGTGCAGATCCATAGTGATAATTCGGTCTACGCCGGCCGTGGTGATCAGGTTGGCCACGAGTTTGGCAGTGATGGCCACCCGGGGACGGTCTTTGCGGTCCTGGCGGGCATAACCATAATAGGGAATGACGGCCGTGATTCTCATCGCCGATGCCCGCCGGGAAGCCTCGATGAGCATCAGCAGCTCCATGAGGTTTTCGGCCGGGGGGTTGGTCGGCTGAATAATAAACAGGTCGGCGCCACGAATGTTCTCGTTGATCTGAACAAACACTTCCCCGTCGGAAAAGGTGTTGACGACACAATCGGTCAGGTCAACATCAATATAATTGGCTATTTTTTCAGCCAGGGGAAGATTCGAGTTGCCGGCAACCAGCTTGATTTCGTCTCTAAGTATCATCGCACACTACTCTGTCTAACCCTAAGGTGTCAAAAAAACGTTTCAACCCCTCCTTGAGGAATGCGGGGCATAGCACAAAAATGCTGGGGCGCCAGGATTCGAACCTGGGATGCCAGCTCCAAAGGCTGGTGTCTTACCACTTGACGACGCCCCACAAGCCTTGGACGTAATTATTTGTTACTTCCTTGTGCCTTCAGTTCCAGCTCGTAAGCTTCCAGCACACTCTTCTCAATCAATCGCCGCATATCACTGTTGACAGGATGGGCGATATCCTGGTGGGTTCCGTTAGGGCGCTTACGGCTCGGCATGGCGACAAAATAGCCGTTGTTACCCTGGATGATTTTCATCCCACGGACGACAAAGGCATTATCAAAAGTCACGTTAGCAAAACCTCTAAGCCGCTCCTCGTCACGTAACGTCACCCTAATCTCGGTGATCTCCACGGTTGCCTCCTAATCAAAACTGCATTTGCTTAGGCAGGGCAATTGGCTTAACCGTGTACAACTGCCAATCCCCCCGATTCTGTAAATCCCGTTGCTCGAGCTTAGGGGCAGCACCGAAGATGCCAAACATCGTCGGCCCGGACCCGCTCATTCGAGCCCGTAAAGCTCCGCATTTGAAAAGCTCATCCCTGATTCTCTCCAACTTGGAAAAGGACCTGAAGTGAACTTCCTCAAAATCATTACCAGTGCCGTTGAGCGCATGTAAAAGCTCATCAACCGTTTGGCAACGGGCTAAGCTAAAGGGATTCTTCGAGTATGTCAAGTCTCTTTTAAGCGCCGCATAGCTGTCGGCGGTTGATATTGGAAAATCCGGTGTCACCAAAACCAGCCAGTAATCGGCTGGCAGCGTTGTCTCTTCCACGTTTTCTCCCCGCCCGGTGACAATTGCCTGGCCGCTCGAGAAGAAAAACGGCAAATCCGAGCCTATTTCCGAAGAAAAAGTCGCCATCTCAGGAAAATCCAGCCCTAATTCAAACAAAATGTTAATCGCAAGTATCGTCGCTGCAGCATCGGAAGACCCCCCTGCCAATCCTGCCGCCACCGGAATATTTTTCTCAAGCACAACCGAAAGGCCACCGCTCAGGCCATAGCGGGTCTTCATCAGGTTGTAAGCCCTGGCAATAAGGTTGTCTTCGCCGGTAGTCAAGTCGTTGTTATTCATCACCTTAATAGCAACGCCCGGCTTGTCCAGAGGGCTGAATTCTATAATATCATAGAGGCTGACCGCCTGAAACGCGGAATTAATATTATGAAATCCATCCGGCCGCTTTTCGAGCACTTCCAGAAACAGATTGACCTTCGCCGGTGTACGAAGCCTCAGGGTATGATTATCGAACGTATCTAATATCATATAATTTCGATTATCAGATAAACATCTAACGTGTGATATGCCCCTCACCAATGGACACAATTAGTATATGCATCCGCCGACAGAAAAGCAACGAAAATAGATGAGTAAATGGTCCGCACTGGCACTTGTTTTTGGGCAATAACTCGTTATAATGTACCTCTACGTAGTTGAAAGATTGGGGATTTAGTAAAATTGGAGGTCTCATATGGATCCGTTTGACGCAAAAAGCACTCTCAAAACCGGTCACGGTTCCTATCAAATATACCGTCTCGACAAGCTTTCGGAGCTGGGTGCTATCGACCGGCTGCCGTTTTCCATTCGCGTTCTGCTGGAAAATGTGCTGAGAAATGTGGATGGTCACGCGGTCAAGGAAGACGATGTCATCAAGCTGGCGAAATACCAGGCCAAAGCGGTCGGCGCAACGGAGCTTCCTTTCAAACCGGCCCGGGTGCTGCTTCAGGATTTCACCGGCGTTCCGGCGGTGGTGGATCTGGCCGCGATGCGCACCGCTATGAGCGCTATGGGCGGTGACCCGAGAAAGATCAACCCGATGGTACCGGTGGACCTGGTGATTGACCATTCGGTCCAGGTGGATGCTTTCGGCTCCGATGACGCCCTGAAGATAAACATGGAAAAAGAGTTCGAGCGCAACGGCGAGCGCTACGAATTCCTGCACTGGGGACGCAAAGCCTTTGACAATTTCCGGGTCGTCCCCCCGGCCACCGGTATCTGCCACCAGGTTAACCTGGAATATCTGGCCAAGTGCGTTCTGGTCCGCGATGGCGTGGCCATGCCCGACACGCTGGTGGGAACCGACAGCCACACCGTTATGATCAACGGTCTCGGCGTCGTCGGCTGGGGCGTGGGTGGTATCGAGGCCGAGGCGGCGATGCTGGGCCAGCCCATTTACATGCTGACACCCGAAGTTATCGGGTTCAGGCTGACCGGGCGACTGCGCGAAGGCGTAACCGGCACCGACCTGGTGCTGACTATCACCCAGATGCTTCGTGAGCGCGGCGTGGTTGGCAAATTTGTCGAATACTGCGGTCCGGCCCTCGATGAACTGACCCTTCCGGCCAAGGCGATGATCGGCAACATGGCTCCCGAGTACGGCGCCACCATGGGCTATTTCCCGGTCGACAAAGAAACCCTGGCCTATCTGCGCATGACCGGTCGTACCAACGAAGAGATCGAACTGGTCGAACGCTACACCAAAGAGCAGATGCTCTTCAGGGAGAAAGGCTCCGGCGAACCGGAATTCACCGACATGCTCGAGCTGGATATTTCCAAAGTCGAGCCATGTCTCTCCGGTCCCAAGCGCCCGCAGGACCGCATCGCGCTGGACAAGATGAAAGAAGAGTTCCAGGCGGCGCTGACCAAACCTATCAACGAGCTCGGTTTTGAACTGATGGCCGACCAGGTTGACAGCAAGGTGACCATCAAAGACGACCACAACTCGGAAATCGG
>JAUXCD010000178.1 GCA_030619085.1 Candidatus Zixiibacteriota bacterium | reverse complement strand
ATACTCCCGCCGGCCACCAGAAACAGCGATGCTTCTATATTGAGGTTTCCATATCCTGAAATCGTGTCCGGTCCCGGCAGGTTGAGACCGGTATTGAACGGATCGACAATATCGGATGCTCCCAAACGCAGGAAGTACTCCAGTTCATCGAGCGACAAGTCCGGTCGGTACGACAGCAGCAGGGCTGCCGCCCCGGCCACCATCGGCGTGGCCATGGAAGTCCCGTCGGAGAGATAATACAGCGAATCCACGACCCTCAGGCCGAACTCCTCGGTACCGGCATCGCCGTACATATCCGTACCGGTTGCCCGTAGCGAGAGAATGTCCTCGCCGGGAGCGGCGATATCGATATGGGCACCGTAAGTCGTGAAATACGTCAGGTAGCCATCGCTATTACTGGCGGCCACGACAAAGGCGGAATCAAAAGCGGCCGGATAGAAACGCTCGGTGCCGCCGGTGTTGCCCGGGGCAATGCAGACAAACACGCCGTTGTGTCGGGCGAACTCGAGAGCCTCACGAATCATGCTGGACTCCCACGGCGTTCCCCAACTGATGCTTATAATCTGCGCGCCCGCGCTGACGGCGTACATGATACCGGCCGCCGCCACCGAGTTGGTGGCGTTCGGGCGAATCTTCACCGGCATGATCTGCGCCCAGGGCGCGATACCGACAACGCCGGCGCTGTCGGCATTGGCGGCAATAATCCCGGCGATATGCGTACCGTGACCGTGAACATCGGTGGGATCATTGTCACCGGGCGGATCGAAGAACGTGGAAGTGTCAACCTCGTCCCCGGAGATGTCATAGCCGAGGGTGTCATCAATATAGCCGTTGTGATCGTTGTCAATACCGTCGGCAACCTCATCACTGTTACGCCAGAAACGTCCCCGCAACTGCGGATGTATTATGTCAACGCCGCTGTCGACAATGGCCACCACCACTTTCGTGGTCTCTGCCGGTGGATTGCTGTATATGCTCGTCAGGTGAACGTCTTTGCCCGCCGTCCCCTGCTTGATGGTCACCGTGTCATTGAAGTAACCGTCGATACGCTCGATCCCCAGGTAGGTCTGGCCCGTGTTGCTCAGATACCATTCATTAGAGAAAAGAGAATCGATGGGGAAATCGAAGAACTCGATATAGTAGTCAGGCTCGATATACTCAATGTTGTTGGGGCCGAGCAGATTCTCTATATCGGACGGTGAGACCGCCCGGTCAGCGCTCTGGTAAAGGTAGAACCGGTCCCAGTTCTCACTTCCCTTAAGATCAGGATTGACCTTCAGCCGGGACGCGCGGCGCAGCTCGCCGGATACCGCAGCAGCCTTGCGCAGTGACTCGACCTTGACGTTCGGTTTGAGCTTGACGATGTATCGCCCCGGGACTTGACCGGTCGGATCGGCGGCGTGCGATGTGACCGGTGCCAGAGGCAATATTATCGTGATGGCCAAAATCAGCCGGGCAGCCTGGTATCTGAAGCGTTTTCTCATTCAACCCATTCTCTTGGTAAGGTGGAGAAGTGTCGGAAAACTTTCTCACTATAATAACGCGTTCAGCCCGGCAGATGTTTAATTGCCGGGCATTATCAAGATACCTGCCTGACATGGTTTGTCAAGACACAAGGCATTGATTTGTAAGGGAGTTAGCGCAGTAGCGAGCGGTCAGAACAAAAAAAGTAAACTGTCACACCTGGCCGCGAACGAGCAGAGAATCAGGCAGTCTTGCGACCAATAAACGTCACCAGATTATCGATGGAATCCAAATTTTCGGGTACCAATTCGTTGTCTTCGATCTTCACTCCATAGCTCTTCTCAACGAACTCAACCAGTTCGAGAATACCGGTGGAATCGATGATTCCCATATCAAGCAGAGAAACAGAGTCTTCCAACTCTTCCCGGTTTCTTCCCAGCATGAAGTTCTCCAGAATGAATGTCTTGATGTCGTTTCGGGTATCCAAGAATGCCTCCATATATAATTCAGAATATCGTCGACAATTTCGACAGTACCTACACGAAGATTATCGTCATGTTGGTATAATTCTTAGACTGTCGAATTGTAATTTCCCACTTTACCACACTTATATAGATATGTCAACATATTTCAAATGGACTTTGTTTCCGGTATTAATTACAGCGTGGATTCGTCTTTCCAGACGGTAAAAACCTCCACTGAAAGCGGCTCAGGCATGGTGTACTGCTCAATGAACCGGTTGAGCAGAAGCTGAGTCGACAGTATTCCAATGAAGGACATATTATCCTTGAACGACAGATGCGCATGCGATAATCTTGAGCATTTATCAATCAGCCTGGCCACAAAATCGGCATTGAACACACCCGATTTCTTCAGGTTCGCCTCAGAAAGCATCTCTCCGATATACGCGGGTCTCTTATCCTGGAAGAAGCTGTTGGAGTCCGGTGCCATGTAGGGCTGCTTGACTCGCTGGGTAATCTCTTTCGGCAGTTCGGCCCGCATGGCCTTTTTTAGCACGTATTTTTCTTTGAGGCCGAACAGCTTGTGCCAGGGAGGTATCCGGCAACCCAGTTCGATAACGCGATGGTCCAGAAACGGGAAGCGCCCTTCCACGGCATGTGCCGCCGCCACCCGGTCCCCCTGCGACGAAAGCAGGTAGCCCGAAAGCAGCGACCGCACCTCCAAAAACTGGGCGCGCGAAAGGTGATGCCACCTGTCGAAATCTTTCGGCAGATCAACTCCAAATGAAGCTATCGAATCATAATCACCAATGGCCGCCTTGGCGTCGTCGGTGAAGAAATCTTTTATCCTCGTGGTGGTGTTGATCCTTGGAATGTGCGAAAAATAGTAAGCATCCGTCTGAGATAGCCCCGCCTTATAGAACGTCTCCAGATAGAAACGCGCCCGGGCGCCACTGAGCGGCAATGTCGGGTAGAGTTTTTTCAGAAGCATTGGCCGCCAGGCCGAGTCGGGATTTCTGGCCCAGAATTTTCTAATCAGCGTCTCTTTGAACAGGTCGTAGCCACCCAGGATTTCATCCGCCCCTTCCCCGGTCAGAACCACTTTGAAATTGTGCTGTCGCACCAGGCCGGAAAGCATAAAAAGCGGCGTCGGCGCCGTGCGTACGAGCGGTTTCTCGGCGTGATAGATCACCGAGGGGAAGTTCTCAGCAATGTCATCCAGCGAGCAGCGTACCTGGTGATGATTGGTGCCGAGAAAATCCGCCATCTGCTTCTGGTAGGCGGATTCATCGTATGCCTTGTCATGGAAGGCGATTGAGAAAGTCTCGACTTTCGTATCGGTAAATTTCTTAATCAGGGCGGTGGTTACCGATGAATCCAGCCCGCCGGAAAGGTACGCCCCCACCGGGACGTCGGCCCTAAGTCGCAGCCTGACCGAATCCACCAAAAGCGCGTGAAGTTCTTCGGCCCAGGAATCGACTGAACGGTCGCGGTCATATTCGGTCGGGAACTGCATCGACCAGTAGCGATGCGTGGAAAGCTTGGCATTTACTACCGTAAGGTAATGCCCCGCTTCCAACTCATTGACGCCCTCAAAAACCGTGCGCGGCGGCGCGGTAGTCCACCAGGTGAAAACTTCGTCCAGGCCGCGAAAGTCCAACTTGCGGGGAACGCTGGGGTCACAGAAGATAGCCTTTATTTCCGAGGCAAAATAGAATCGATCGCCGTGCCTGCAATACATTAGCGGCCTGATGCCGGTGCGGTCACGGGCCGCGAAAAGTGAGCGGTTCTTTCTGTCATAGATCACGAACGCAAACTGGCCGTTGAAGCGCTCCGGGCATTGCGTACCCCACTGTTCGAAAGCGTGAACAATCACCTCGGTGTCACTGCGGGTCCGAAATTTGTGGCCGTATTTTTCGAGTTCTTCGCGCAGTTCTATGTAGTTGAAAATCTCGCCGTTGAACGATATCCACAGCCTGCCGTCCTCGTTGCACAGCGGCTGCGACCCGGTTGACAGGTCGATGATTGACAGCCTGGCCTGCCCCAGAGCGCAGTAGTCGTCAAAATACGCCCCGAATTCGTCCGGGCCGCGATGACTTATGCTGCTGACCATTCTCCGAATAAGCTCGGTGTCCGGTCGGGTTGGTTTATTGAGATTGAAATATCCGGCAATTCCACACATGGTTCGTCGCTTTCAAACAGAAACCGGCCGGGGCATGGCATGACCGCTGCCGTGCTTATTCTACCACTCTTTGCAGGACATGCCAGCCGGTTTTCGTCTATTCGTTGATCTCCAGCGGATTCATGCGAAGGTAACTGGTAGCATCCACCTTCCGCTTGATATTGGCATATCCCCGTTCCGCCTGTTCGGTAGTCAAACCCAAAACCTTGGCCGCCTCGGACGGCTCCACATTGTTTTCCATGGCGTACCACAGCATATCCATGGGATAGAAATCGAGACCGAAAAAGAACTCCGCCTGGGTGACTTCACTGCTGTAAGTATCGGTGGTCGGGGTGCGGTCGATAATTTCCTTCGGCAATTTCAATTGTTCCGCCAACTGATAAACCTGGATCTTGAACAAGTGCGCAATCGGCTTCAAATCGGCGCCACCGTCACCATACTTGACGAAAAAGCCCTGTTCGTGCTCATCCTTGTTACCCGTACCGGCCACCGCCCAGTTGCGCTTCTCAGCCTCATAGTACAGCGTAGTCATGCGGAGGCGCTGCTTGTAATTGGTAGCGGCGACAATCTGAAGGTACGCCGAGACCGGCATCCGCTTGGATTTCGTCTCACCATCGGGTGTTTCGATAGCCAGTTCGAAAACGTTGATCTTGTCTTTCTCGAGAATATTTCTCGGTATGACGATCTTGGATTTGTATCCCGGACCGTATTCCGGAAACACCACCTTGATCGCTTCATCCCGTTTGCGGTAGCAGTCCAGACCCTCGAGGCCGGCGCTGATATCTTCCACGAAAGTCTCGATGCCCAGACTTTCGCCCAGTGTGCGGGCAAGTCTTTCGCTATCGGGCGATGATTCCCCTTCGGGCATCATAACGCCGATTACCCGTTTGGGGCCGAGCGCCTTCACGCACAGCGCGACTACGACCGAGGAGTCAATCCCGCCGGAAATACCCACTACTGCCCCGGTTTTCTTGAGCTTGGAGGAGATTTGAGTCAAAATCGTCTGTGATAATTCGTCCGCAACTTTGGCAGCATCAATCTTTAGACTGTCTTTTGTAAACTTCAAGGTTCGTTTCCCTGTATTTTATTCGATTATTATTTGCGTTCAAACTGAGAAGGCTTCGGACCTTCGCCATACCGAATCGACTTTCCCGTAACCACGGTATCTAAATCTATACGGCTAATTATATATTATCGGTTGTATCTCCCATACATCAAGCCCCAGGCCCTGCTTCAACCGTCCCGCAAGGCGGTTTCCATGCTTAAACCCTGACCGCAGAGCCGTGCGATCAGAAGAAAATTTCATCCTCCAGCGCCGAATAAGCATAAAACAACCGGATTACCCGTTTTTCTCCCTCGCCGCTAAATTCCAGCACTTTCAGCAGCGCAAATCTCTTGTCGGCAGTGTACAGCAACACCCAGTTGCCTTTTTTAACTTCGATGCGCTCCTGGTCGGGAATCTCACCGGCAACCATTACCCGCGATTTGACCTGTTCATACTCCCCCCTGAAAGGCAAACTCATAAGGCGGTTGTCCCGAAGGAAACCGTCCAGACGTACCGGCGAGGCAAGAAAATCTTGACCGTCCTTCGAGAAAAAATACAGATCATTGGCCAGGTTATCGGCCGACACATACCCGTTCTGCTCAAAAGAGAAGCCGTCCCGGTCGGACTT
>JAUXCD010000084.1 GCA_030619085.1 Candidatus Zixiibacteriota bacterium | reverse complement strand
CGAGATGGACCTGGCCCTGTCAGTGGCCAAACTGGGCCGTTTCCGAATCAACCTTTTCAGACAGCGCGGAACTGTCGGTGTTGCGGTCCGTTCGGTCAGCACCGTGGTGCCGTCGTTCGATGAACTCAACCTCCCGGACCCTGTCAGGAAACTTGCCGAGCAGCGGCGTGGATTGATTATTATTACGGGCACCACCGGTTCCGGTAAGTCGACCTCGCTGGCAGCTCTTATCGAACAGATTAACTCCAACCGCTCCGAGAATATCATGACGGTCGAAGACCCGATTGAGTATATCTACCGTGACAAAAAATCGATTGTCTCGCAGCGCGAAGTAGGTGGCGATACCGAAACCTTCGCCTCCGCCCTGCGGGCCGCCTTCCGTCAGGACCCGGATGTGATTCTCATCGGTGAGGTGCGTGATCTGGAAACGATGTCCATCGCCCTGACCGCTGCCGACACCGGCCATCTGGTGCTGACCACTCTGCACACACTCAACGTGATTGAGACGATCACGCGTGTGATATCATTTTTCCCGCCGCACCAGCATCAGCAGATACGGCTGCTTCTGGCCGGTACCTTACAGGCTATCGTCTGTCAGCGTCTGCTGGCCCGCTCGGATATGAGCGGACGGGTGCCTGCTCTGGAGATCATGATTAACACCGCGGCCATTCGCGAGTGTATCATCAATCCTGAGAAGACGGTCGATATTGCCGACCTGATTGAGCAAGGGGCTGTGCAGTACGGTATGCAGACCTTCGACCAGGCTATCATGCGGCTGTACAAGCAGGGTATGATCTCGTTCGAGGATGCCATGCACCAGGCGACCAACCCGGATGACTTTGACCTGCGCCTGCGCGGTATCAGCGGCACTTCCGATCGTTGGGCAGACGGCGCGGAGCCTTCACCAGACTCGTCATCGGATAATACGGCGGCCTCTTCCGACTTCAACAAGTATTGATATGACCCCGTTAAGTGTATAAAATTCAAGAGGGCTTTCGGGCCCTCTTTTTTTTAGCCCAGAGAGGCATCCGGTCCCTGAAGTGCCGCCGACGGCCGGCCGGTGTGAGACTCTTTTCTCGTTTTGTGTACCTGCTCTGCGTATAACATTTGACATGGACCAATGCAACTGCCCGGTCCAATAAACATTTGCTTTACTATTGTCAAGCCGGGGGCATTCGGTTATATTCTTGCCTGAAATTGAGGTGAGAGAACTTCAAGCAAACTGTTAAGCGTCAGAGGGTATCCTTTGTTTAACAAAGTCCTGATTGCCAATCGCGGTGAGATTGCGTTGCGAATCATTCGCGCCTGTCGGGAACTTAACCTGGCCACGGTCGCCGTCTATTCCGAGGCGGACCGGGACGCCCTGCATGTCAGGTTCGCCGACGAGGAAATCTGTATCGGTCCTCCGCAACCCAGTGAGTCTTATCTGGATCCGAAACGAATTATCGCCGCTGCCGAGATTACCAATGCCGGAGCCATCCACCCCGGTTACGGTTTTCTGGCTGAAAACGCCGATTTCGCGGAAATCTGTGAGTCCTGTGGCATTACCTTTATAGGTCCCACCGCCGACCAGATTCGCATGCTCGGAGATAAGATCAAGGCCAAGGAGCTTATGAAGAAATCCGGTATGCCCACCATTCCCGGTTCGAAAGGGGTCTTAGCGGATTTTGACGAGGCGGTCGAGTTGGCCAATGAGATCGGTTATCCGGTCATGGTCAAGGCGGTAGCCGGAGGCGGGGGAAAAGGCATGCGCATGTGTCGCGACGTGGCCGAACTGGAACGCGGGTTTCATGTCGCCTCCACCGAGGCCGGCAACGCGTTCGGCAATTCCGACCTGTACCTGGAGAAATTTATTGTCGGGCCGCATCACGTGGAAATACAGGTGATGTGTGACACTCACGGCAATGCCTACCACTTCGGCGAGCGCGACTGTTCTATTCAGCGCCGCCATCAGAAACTAATCGAGGAGACGCCGTCGCCATTGATGACGCCCGAGTTGCGTGCCAAAATGGGAGCGGTGGCCGTCGAGGGCGTCCGGTCGGTGAACTATCGCGGGGCCGGCACGGTTGAGTTTTTGGTCGACGAGAAACTGAATTACTTTTTCATGGAAATGAATACTCGTATCCAGGTGGAGCACCCGGTCACCGAAGAAGCCTATGAAGTGGACCTGATGAGGGACCAGATTCGGGTGGCTATGGGCGAGAAACTGACGTATCGCCAGGAAGACATCGTTCCCAAATGGGCGGCTATCGAGTGTCGTATCAACGCCGAGGACGTCGAGAAGGATTTCCGCCCCACGCCCGGAAAAATCACGGCCCTCAATCTGCCGGGCGGTCTCGGTGTGCGCGTGGATACCGCCGCTTATATCGGTTATATGATCCCGCCCTATTACGATTCGATGATCGCCAAGCTGATTGTGCGCGGTCGCACCCGGGCCGAGGCAGTGACGCGGATGAGGAGAGCTCTGGATGAGTTCGTGGTGGAAGGCGTGCCCACGACGGTGCCGTTCCACGCCGAGATATTCCAGAATGCCGATTTCGTGGCGGGCAGGTATGATATCAATTTCCTTGAAGGCTATTCAAAAAACGCACCTGATTCAGGACCGGGTGAACGCAAGGCCGTTGTAATGAAAAGAACTTCCGAATCGACCGAGCCGCAGGCAGCTACTCCGTCCGACGAGGAAACGATTGAAGCCGGCAGTGAGAACAACTAAAACTGGAGGTCAAAGTGAACATACCGGGCGACCTTAAATACACTAAGGAACATGAGTGGATGAAGATCGACGGCAACACTGCTGTCGTCGGTATTACGGACTACGCGCAGGGTGAGTTGGGGGATATTGTGTTTGTCGAACTGCCGAATATCGGCGATACCTTTGACCAGATGCAGCCGTTCGCGACCATCGAGGCCGTTAAGGCCGTGTCCGATGTTTACGCTCCCCTGAGTGGGAAAATCGTGGAAGCGAACGCCGCTCTCGACGACGATCCCATGGTCATCAACAAGGATCCGTACGGTGACGGGTGGATGGTCAAGATGGAACTCAGCGACAGCGGCCAAATCGAGAAGTTGCTCGGTGCCGAAGACTACCAGAAACTTATTAGCGAGTAGCGCCTGAAGACAAGCCGCACTCATCTGTGATTTAAACTTAGAAGATTCATCTATGCCATACGTACCAAATACCGACGATGACCAGAAGCGGATGCTGAAGGCGATCGGCGTTTCGAAGATCGGCGACTTGTTCGCCGATATCCCTCAGGCCCTGCGATTGAACCGCGACCTGAACATACCGGCCCTGCCCGAGATGGAATTGCTCACCGAGATTGAAGCGCTGTCCCGGGAAAACCGCGAAGGACTGACCTGCTTTGCCGGTGGCGGCGTCTATGACCATTTCATCCCGGCGGCGGTGAATACCATTATCAGTCGCCCCGAATTCGTGACCTCCTACACGCCGTATCAGGCCGAAGTAGCCCAGGGCACGCTGCAGGTTATCTATGAATTCCAAACACATATCTGCCGGTTGACCGGGATGGATATCGCCAATGCCTCGATGTATGACGGGGCCACGGCGGCGGCCGAGGCTATCAGACTGACCGCGCGCATCACACGGCGGTCGAAGGCGATTGTGTCGGAATCTGTCAATCCGCTTTATAGAGAAGTTATCTCCACCTATCTCACTGGCAGTGACATTGAGGTGGTGACCCTGCCCATGAAGGACGGTGTCGCCGACTTAAATCGTCTGGCTGACCTCGTTGATGATGCCACCGCCGGCGTCGTGCTGGCGCAACCGAATTTCTTCGGGTTGCTGGAACAGATTGATGCCGCTGTCGAGGTTATTCACCAGGCGGGCGCAAAACTTATCATGGCGGTGGACCCGATTGCCCAGGCGGTGTTAAAAACGCCCGGTGACTACGGCGCCGATATCGTTGTCGGCGAGGGTCAGCCTCTGGGAATCCCGCTAAGCTTCGGCGGACCGCTGCTGGGCTTCTTTGCGGCCAAACAGGAACTGGCGCGCCACATGCCCGGCCGCATTGCCGGTCGCACCAAAGATGTCGATGGTAAGGACGGCTATGTGCTGACCCTGCAGACCAGGGAGCAGCATATCCGCCGCGAGAAAGCAACCTCGAACATCTGTACCAACCAGGCGCTGTGCGCCACGGCGGCGTCCGTGTATATGTCGCTATTGGGCAAGAGCGGCATCAAGCAGATTGCGTTGCTTTCCATTGAGCGGGCGCAGCAGGCAGCCTCGGCGATATTCGAGTTGGAAGGTTTTGAGCCGTATTTCTCCGGGCCATTCGTGCGCGAATTCGCGGTACGCACGCCACGTCCCGCCCGGGATATCGTGTTGTCCATGGTAGAAAACCGCGTTCTGCCGGGTGTTGCGGCCGGTCGCTGGTATGATGGCATGGATGACTGCCTGATCGTAGCCTTGACGGAAAAACGAACGCCGGAGGATATCGCGACACTGGTTAAAGGACTAAAGGAGTTTTCTGTTGGCCTTGTGTCCCAAATGTAACGCGGAAGTTGAAGACGGAATCACCACCTGTTATGTCTGTGGCGCCGAGCTTGAAGACGGTGACGACGATGACAATTGGGTTCGTCTCGGTTATATCAAGGATAAGATTTCGGCCGACTTCGCCAAAGAGACGCTGAAGTCGTACGATATCCCGGCCGTGGTTTTTTCCAAGTCCGGCTTCTTCGGAAACGTTGGTCTGACGCTGCCATCTATTTTTGCGTCGAAACCAATGCTGTTTGAAATCTCCGTACCCAAGGTCTGCGCCCAGGAGGCCATCGATCTTCTCAATATGACCCTGGGAGAACAATGGTTTCATGACGAATCGGAATAATACGGGAGTATGCGGAAAATAAATGTCACGTTCTATATTACACAAACAAGGAGGTCAGATGAGGCAGCTGTTATTCGCCCTGATGATGCTTGCGTTGGTAGCAACGGTCATCACCTGCGCTGGCGAGAAGACTGCGGAGGTAACGGAAAGCGCTTTCGTTACCAGTCTATCGACCAGCATTGAACAGGCGAAGGCCACCGACAATAATATCCTGATAAAATTCTACACCAATTCGTGTGATTGGTGTAAGCGTCTCGACACGGTTGTGTTGAGTGATGAGAAAGCGGTCGCTTTCTTCGCCAATGAAATGGTTCTGGCCTCGGTCAACGCTAAAGAGGATACGGCCCTGGCTAAAGAGTATTTTGTAAGTGGTTATCCGACCTCGGTGTTGGTCCGCGCCGATGGCAGCGAAATTGACCGCATCGTCGGTTACATGGAGGTCGATGATTTCCTGAAAACGCTGACTGACTATGAAAACGATATCGGCACTCTCGAAGACCTCCTGTCCAAGGCCGAGACCGACAGCAGCCGCACCCTGGCTTTTGAGATCGCCGACAAGTACAAGTATCGCGGCGGCAAGGCTGAAGCGGCGGAATGGTTTAACAAGTTAATCGATGCCGGTGATCCCCTTGATTCCCTATCGGGCGAAGGCCGGATGGCCTTGGCGGATCTGACGTATCGAGACCGCGCTTACGACGAGGCGGTAGCCGCATATGACAAGATTATTGCCGATTTCGGCGAAACGGCCATCGGCG
The DNA here is from genome assembly GCA_030619085.1 of Candidatus Zixiibacteriota bacterium. GTDB lineage: Bacteria > Zixibacteria > MSB-5A5 > GN15 > FEB-12 > JAUXCD01. Next base: position 4,540 of record JAUXCD010000084.1, on the reverse strand, counting down.
AACAGGCCTCCGTCTGGGGCGGCTACATAAACCAGAAGAAGGGTGACACCACCGAAGCCATTACACGCTATGAACAATTCCTGAAGGACTTCCCGAAATCGGAAGACACCGCGTTTGTTCAGAAACAGATTAACAAACTGAAGGGCATTGAAGCCGAGGATAAATAACCGGTTGAGTTGACTACAATGGATGATAGAACCTTGATTTACGAAAAGTCGGTCGCAGGCAGAAGAGGGTACACCGCCGGGGGAACCGTAAAAAGCGAATTGGATTTGCTCGCCGCGATTCCCAACCGGTTTAGACGGACGACAGATGCTGACCTTCCGGAGGTCACCGAGGGTGAGGTGATGCGTCACTTCATTGCGTTGTCGGTCAAGAACCATCACATCGACAAGGGTTTTTACCCGCTGGGGTCGTGTACCATGAAGTACAATCCCAAGCTCAATGACGCCGCAGCGTCTTTCACCGATTTCAAGGAACATCATCCGCTGGCACCCTGCAGTTCGGCGCCGGGCATCCTGCGCCTGATGCACGACCTGTCGGCCTATCTGGGTGAAATCTCCGGTTTTCCGCATGTATCGCTGCAGCCGGTGGCCGGTGCCCAGGGAGAGTTTACCGGACTTCTGATGGTACGCGCTTACCACGAATTCAAGGGTAATAAGCGCACTAAGGTGATTATCCCCGACTCCGCCCATGGCACCAACCCGGCCTCGGTTTCATCGGTCGGTTTCACAACCGTGCAGATCAAGTCGAACGAACGGGGAGTGATTTCTCCCGAGAGCGTGGCCGAAGTCATGGACGAGAGCGTGGCCGGGATGATGATGACCAATCCCAATACGCTGGGTATCTTCGAAACCCATATCAAAGAGATCGCCGAGATTGTCCATGCCAAGGGTGGTCTGATGTACATGGATGGCGCTAATTTGAATGCCAACATGGGCATTTTCCGCCCCGGCGACGTTGGCTTTGACATGATGCATTTCAATCTGCACAAGACGTTGTCCACGCCACACGGCGGCGGCGGTCCGGGCGGCGGAGCGGTCGGTATTACCGAGGAACTGGAGAAATTCCTGCCGTTTCCGGTACTGGAGAAGTCCGATGACGGTCAGTTGTTTTTCAATTACGAAAGGTCGCATTCCATCGGGCGTGTGCACACCTACTACGGCAATTTTGCCAACATGGTGCGCGCCTACGCCTACATAAAGACGCTTGGTGGTCGGGGTCTGAAGCGGGCCAGTGAAAACGCCGTGCTGAATGCGAACTATCTCAAGGCGATTCTCAGCGACGACTATGAGTTGCCTTACCAGGTTCACTGCATGCACGAGTTCGTTCTCTCCGGCAGTCGTCAGAAGAAAGCCGGCGTCAAGACGGTCGATATCGCCAAACGGCTGCTTGATTTCGGTGTCCATCCGCCCACGGTCTATTTCCCGCTCATCGTTTCCGAAGCGATCATGATTGAGCCGACCGAGACCGAATCGCGAGAGACGCTCGACGGTTTCATCGAGATCATGCAGCAGATCGCGAAGGAGGCACAGGAGAACCCGGAGATAGTGACATCGGCGCCGCACAATACCCCGGTCAGACGCCTGGACGAAACAGGGGCGGCGCGCAACCTGGACGTGTGCTACAAAGGCTGAGTTAAATAGCCTCAACCAATACTGAGCCGGTGTCCCTGAAAAGAGCGCCGGCTTCTTGATTATGATTCGCATTGAGAACCTGACATTCCGTTATCACGCCGACGGTGAGCCGGTGCTGAGAAACGTCGATCTCACCATCAAGGCCGGCGAATCGGTGGCCGTTATGGGCGCCAATGGCTCGGGCAAGTCCACACTGGCCAGGATAGTCGCCGGACTGCTCACGGCTACGCAGGGGCGCGTGACCGTGCACACTCCCGGTAATTTCGGTATGCCGGTCGGTATTCTCTTTCAAAACCCGGACAACCAGTTTGTGGCCGTAACGGTGGAGAAGGAGATCGCGTTTTCTTTGGAGAACCTCGGTGAGTCGCTGGAGCAGATGGAGAAGAAAGTAACCGAAACCCTCCAGCGTTTCGAGATACCCCATCTCAGAAAGCGGCTGATGGCGGAGCTTTCCGGTGGGGAGAAACAGCGGGTGGCGCTGGCGGCGGTCATGGTCTGTCGTCCGCCGATTCTGATTCTCGATGAGCCGGACTCCTATCTCGATCAGGCCGGCAAAAAAGCTCTTCAGCAGGAACTGGCCAAGCTGCGACAGGCCGCGCCCTCGATGATTCAGATCCGCATCACGCAGTACCCTGAGATAGCCCGGCTATATTCGCGGCTACTGGTTTTCGAACAGGGAAAAGTGGTGACCGATGATACTCCGGCCGCTGTGTTTGACAACGAGACCCTGTGCCGCCGCACCGGCATAGCCTTCGACCATCTCACCTCCAGAAAAATCATCGTTCCCAAGCATCGGCCATCGACAGCTGACAAAGGCAAAAGCGACAACCTGAACGAGATTAGAGCCAACAAACTGACGTATTCGTATCCGACCTCGCGGCCGGTTCTCAAGGATCTCAATCTGTCCATTCACGCCGGTGAGGTTCTTGGACTGGTGGGTGCCTCCGGCAGCGGCAAGAGCACTCTGGGTCACATCCTGTGCGGTCTGATGAAGCCCACCGCCGGATCAGTGGAATGCATCGGCACCTCCGGGCAGACGATACTCACCGAGAAACTGGTGGGGAAAGTGTCCGGTGTCTTACAGCAACCGGAGCGCCAGTTTTTCCTCCCGACCTGTTTGAAGGAGATCATTTTCGGGCCAGGGAATCTCGGCCATACGCTGTCAGACGGTGAGATCGATGTGCTTTTTGGTATGGTCGGTCTCGACCGTGAGAAGTTCGCCGGGCGCGACCCGGTCACGCTGTCGGTGGGGGAAAAGCGGCGGCTTGCCTTCGCGGCGGTTCTGGCAATGTCACCGGATTTCATCGTCTTCGATGAGCCTACTTGTGCCCTTGACCAGGAGGGGGTTGGGCGGTTCATACTCATGGCTGCCGAATTGAAACGGCAGGGACGTGGCCTGATTATCATAACTCACGACGGTCTGGTTCTCAAAGCATTGGCCGACCGCATCCTCTATCTCAAAGGCAATCTTCAACATCTGTTTCTGAACGCGGATGAATTCTTCCAGAGCAGCCAGTACTGCGGTATTGTCTCATCGCCACCGACAATGCCGGAACCCATTCCGTAAAAACATCACCTTTTTTGTGTCGGTCTCTTGACTCAGGTCTGAAAACGACTATACTCTTTTCTCAAATGCCGCACAGGCAAGTCCTGACTATTTGAACACGGGGCACCGTGTGTCCCCTTTTAAGGTGGTACAGAGAGATCACTAAAGGGAAAGAGATGATCGTAACCAATCAGTTTTTTTCCGTATCGTTTCGCCAAATACCATTAATACGAATATCAGTTATTAATTCATTAATAACTCCGGAGGTCACTTTTGACAGTGAATACCGAGATAATTCTTGATGAAAAGAAGATGAAGCGGGCCATCACCCGTCTTACCCACGAGATTCTCGAGCACAACACCGACCCGAAATCTCTGGCGATCATTGGTATCGTCACCCGGGGTGCTCATCTGGCCAAGCGGATCGCTGCTCTGATAAAGGAATTAGAGGACATTGAGGTTCCGGTCGGCCTGATGGATATCAGTCTTTACCGGGACGACGTCCATTCCAAGCTGGACCAGCCGATTGTTCAGGCCACCGAGATACTTTTTGAACTGGGCAACCGCAATGTGATTCTGGTCGATGACGTTCTCTACACCGGCCGGACGATCCGAGCGGCCTTATCACAGATTGTCGATTTCGGGCGACCGAGCACGGTGCAACTGGCCGAACTGGTCGATCGCGGTCACCGGGAGCTGCCGATAAAGGCTGACTTTGTCGGGGTCAACATCCCTACGGCCCGGGATGACCGGGTGGTGGTGGAAGTAAAGGAGAAAGACGGTCGCGACCTGGTCTACGTGGAAAAAGGAGGTAAGGCTGCCGCTACGAAAGAGCCGGCCCAAAAGAAGAAAATCTCGAAAACAGGGAGGGCCAAAAAGTGAGCGGATTAAGTTCACGACACTTGCTCGGACTGGAGAATACGCCACGACCGGACATGGAGCTTATCCTCAATACCGCCAGGACCTTCCGCGAGGTGATCGACCGCACTATCAAGCGCGTTCCCACTCTCCGTGGTATAACCGTGGTCAACCTTTTCTACGAGCCGTCCACCCGGACCCGCATCTCCTTTGAACTGGCCGAAAAACGCCTGTCTGCCGATATCATCAATTTCTCGACCTCGACTTCGTCGGTTAAGAAGGGCGAATCGCTGCGTGATACGGTGCAAAACATCGAAGCCATGAGGATAGACATGGTCGTAGTGCGGCATGGCAGCGCCGGGGCGCCGTATTTTTTGACCCAGTGCATGGATGCCAATATCATCAACGGCGGCGATGGCTCCCACGAGCATCCCACCCAGGCCCTGCTGGATATGTACACCGTTCGGGAGAAATACGGCAAGATCGACGGTCTGCGGGT